>JAYVRO010000001.1:0-2802 GCA_043776165.1 Rubrivivax sp.
CGAAATCAGGCCATGAAGCCCAGGTCGCGCTTGCTGGCGTCGAAGCTGGCGATGTTGGGGAACACGTCAAGCAACTGCGCATCGCTCAGTCCAAACCACTTGCCCAGCGTGGCGCCCAACTGATCGACCGCCGTCTGCGGCAGCATCGAACCGTTGCCGAGCATGTCCGGGCTGCTGTCGAAGTTGTTGTTCGCGGTGTTCTTCAAACCCAGCGTTGGGAAGCGGCCATACAAGTCGCCGCCCTTCACAGCGCCTCCCATCACAAGGTGGTGCGAACCCCAGCCATGATCGGTGCCGTCCCCATTGCTGGTGAAGGTGCGGCCAAAGTCGCTGGCGGTGAAGGTGGTGACCTTGTTCAACGCACCCATGGCCCCCAGCGAGGTATCAAAATAGCGCAAGGCATGGGCCACGCGGGCCATCAAGTCACCTTGGTTGCGGTTTTGAAAGTCGTGCGTGTCGAATCCCCCCACGCTGACAAAAAACACTTGCCGTTTGACGCTGACGGCGCCACTTTGCGCAGCCTCAATCAATCGCGCCACGACTTGAAATTGCTGCGCCAATGCGTTGAACGTTTTGACCCCCGTGAGTGGGTTGTCATACAACATCTTGGGGTCGGTGTTGACGTTGTAGGCCCCGGTGGCGGGCAGGGTGCCAAAGGCCGCATCGCTCGGCACCTTGAGCGCCGTGCGCAATGCCACCTCAGCCTCCACCGAACGCTGTGCGATGGTGGCCACATCAGCCTCTAACAAATGCGTACTTCGTGCACCGCTCACGATCCGGTTGAGGGCGTCGGCTGCGGCTGTTGAGCCAAAAAGCTTGCCCGTGCTGTCGGCCGCCAAACGAATCGCGCCACCCGTATTGACTTGGTAGGACCGAACGTTGTTGCCGGCGAGCCATACCGCGTTACCCGCCGCAGACACGGCGCTGAAAATGGGCTGGCCATTGCCCGCCGCGAGCATGTCGGCCATGCGCCCACCCCAGCCCTTGGTGGCGCCTTCTGGCGCCAGAGCTTGCCAGGTGTTTTGCTGGTCGTTGTGCGAGCCCAAACGGGGCGGCCGCGGGTGGCTGGAAAGTGACAGTTGCGCTTTGGTGGTGGGCACAATCAAGGGGCCAATGCTAGGCAGGATGGCCAGGCGCTTGTCGTTGTTGAACATGGTTTGCAGCGTGCCCATCAAAGGGTGCAATGCGAACGTGCGACCTTGGGTGTTCAGGGGCGCGATGGGCAACACCCCGCCCAAGCGTGCGGGCGAAGCTGCGGCTGCGCCGGGCACGGGCGCGGTGCCCGGCGCCATCAGCGCGATGGAATCAGGCGCCTGGTTGCGCAAACTGGCGTACGGCGCCCACGAGGCCGCGTCCGTCGGCAGCACCATGTTGTAGGCATCGTTGCCGCCAAAGAAGAACAAACACACCAAGGCCTTGTAGTCCCCCGCCGACTGGGCCAAGGCCGAGCCCGCTGCAGTGAGGTTCAGCAGCAGTGGTGCCGCCGCGCCGCCCAGCAAGCCAAATGCCCCGGCGTTGCGCAACAACAATCGACGTGAGGCGTTCACTGATGTGAGGTTTTGTTGATTCATGAGATGACTCATTTCTGCACCATGAATTCAGGCGACACCACCGTGAGCAAAAGCGCCGTGTTGACCCGAGCGCGTTTGGCGTCATCCACGGCTTTTTGGTTGCTGGCAGTGGCGTTCAAGACGGGGATGGCGATGCTCGAGGCAGCGCCCACGATCTCAGTTTTCAGCCCCGCAGGCACGGCGCCCACGATGAGCCTGGCGGTGATGCGGTCCACCAGCTCGGTAGGCTTGTCGGCCAATGCCAACTCAGCGCTGTAGTTGCCTTGGATATCGCGTTTGCCGCTGGCCGCTGTGGCACCCACGCCAATGCTGATGGCGTCACGCAAGGTGTTGACGTAGCCCGCCGTGGTGGTTTCGTGGGTGATCTGCAATTCCGGTGCCACCAGTCCGGCAGCCGCCATGCGTGAACCCGGTGCCACGTAGCCTGGGCGATAAAAGTTGAACACGGTGGGTGCACGCAACACGGTTTGCCCCAGCGAAGTGCCTGGGTTGTCGGTATTGCCCACTTTCCAGGCCCCCGTCTCACTGGTGTGCGGAAAGGCCCGAAGCAAAGCCGACAGCCGCAGCATCGGTTCGCGCAGCTTGCCCGCACTGTCATTCATGGCGCGAGCATCCGGATGCATCAAAACAGCTTTGAGCACAGCCCTCATGTCACCGCGCGCACCATTGCCGTTGTCGTTGAATGCCCTCGAAACAGCGGTGACGTGGGCCTCGGTGGGGTTGCTGGTCACCAAACGCTGGATCAGCTGCTTGCCAATGAAGGGCCCCACATTGCCGTGCGAGGCCAAGGCGTCGAGTGCGACTTTCAAACTCGCCATCGGGTCGGGCAAGACCTGCAACGGCACGCTGCTGAGCAAGAAGCGCTTCTCTTCACCGCTGTGGTACTGCGGGTAGCCCAACAGGGGTTTGAACCAACGGTCGTCATCGGACAAGTTGTTGTTGCTGCCGCGCGCAAAGCAGTTGTTGTCCGGCCAGTCGGGGCAGGCATAACTCCAGCCTGTGAAGACTTTGGCCAGGCCGCTCACGTCGCTCGGTGTGTAGGTTGAATTGGTACTCGCCCGGCCCGCTTCGTCCAGGCTCACGACGCCGATCGAGAACAACTGCATCACCTCGCGCGAAAAGTTTTCGTCAGGCACACGGCCAGTTTTTGGATCGGCTTTTTGGTTGCGCAAGTGCGAGAGGTAAGCACCCATCAAGGGATGACGCGACACGTCTTCTAGCAATTGGCGGT
>JAYVRO010000002.1:0-2798 GCA_043776165.1 Rubrivivax sp.
TCCAGGTGACAGTGTGAGTCAATCCACATGGCGTGATGATGGGCCCGAACGACGGCGGTGAAAGCGTCCTGAAGGCGTGCTACCGTGCACCGCACTTCAGGCCCCAACTGCACCTCAAGCCGATGAAGAAAACGCCGCTCTACAGCCGCTCACCTCGTCCGTTGGATGCGGCCTCCTCGTCTGCATCTTCGCCTGGCCCCGCGCCTGCACATTCATCTCCGGCTTCACCTGCGCCACAGGCCATGGTCAGTACAGCGGCGGTTGGTGTCGACGGAACAATGCAGCCGCCACCGCGCAAGCGAGCAGCACTGAACTGGCGCCAATGGCCCGCCCCAGTGTGGGGTCTGGTTGGTGCCTTGCTGACTTGCATCACGATGTTGGCTGTGCTCACGTTGCGCCCAGGCCAGCGCGCCATCACCCAAGACGATATCGACGTGGCCGTGCGCGAATCGCTCGAAAGGGAACCCCTGCCGTCGGCCGCAGCCAAGGCCTACGACATGGTGGCAGGCTCGGTGGTGCGTGTGGTGGGTTTGATGAACGACACCGACAGCGACGACGAAGAGCCCGAACGAAAGGCGCTGCAGCGCAGCCTGGGCACCGGCGTGGTCATCATCGACGACGGCACCATCTTGACCAACCTGCACGTGGTGACTGGCGCCAAAAAAATCCGCGTGCGTTTTGCCGATGGGCACGAATCTGACGCGCGACTGGTCGGCTCACAGCCCGAAAACGACTTGGCCGTGCTCAAAGCCGCCAGCCTGCCCGATGACCTGGAAGCCGCCACCATGCGATCCACCGCCGACCTTCGGCCGGGCGACCACGTCATCGCTGTAGGCCACCCTTTTGGCATCGGCCCTTCCGTCAGTTACGGCGTCGTCTCAGGCTTGAAGCGTGCCTTCCGCTCGCCCGAAGGCGACAAAACCTTGTCCAACCTCATCCAGTTTGACGCCGCTGCCAACCCGGGCAATTCAGGCGGCCCCTTGGTCACCATGGACGGCCACGTTGTGGGCATCGTCACGGCGATCTTGAACCCCAGCGAACAGCGCACCTTCATCGGCATCGGTTTTGCGGTGCCGATTGAAAACGCGGCCTCGGCGGCAGGCATGCCGCCGTTCTAAATTCGCGGCAGGCATGCCACCGTTTTAATAATTCACATCATGAACAATCACAGCAACGCCGACACCGACACCGCCACGCTGATGGAGCGCATCCTCTATGAAGTCAAGCGTGTGGTGGTGGGCCAAGACAAGTTCCTGGAGCGTGTGCTCGTGGCCCTTTTGGCGCAAGGCCACTTGCTGGTCGAAGGCGTGCCCGGCTTGGCCAAAACACTGACCATCAAGACATTGGCGCGCACAGTGCGTGGCAGTTTCAAACGCATTCAGTTCACACCCGACCTGGTGCCCGCCGACTTGATTGGCACACGCATTTACAACCAAAAAACAGGTGAATTCGGCACCTCATTGGGCCCCGTGTTCGCCAACTTGCTGCTGGCCGACGAAATCAACCGCGCACCGGCCAAAGTGCAAAGTGCTTTGCTGGAAGTGATGCAAGAACGCCAAGTGACGATTGCCGGTGAAGCGCACAAAGTGCCTGACCCTTTTGTCGTGATGGCAACACAAAACCCCATCGAAACCGAAGGCACCTACCCCTTGCCCGAGGCGCAGATCGATCGCTTCATGATGAAGGTGTTGGTCGACTACCCCAGTGAAGAAGAAGAGTTCGTCATCGCCGAGCGTGTCACTGGCCCCGCTGTTGAAGTCAACGCCGTGGCTGACACCTTTGCCCTGGCGCAGTTGCAGCGCCAGTGCCGCGAGGTGTATGTCGACCCCTCGCTGATGCAATACGCCGTCAAGCTGGTGAGCGCCACGCGCCGTCCCGGCAAAGTCGGCCTGGCCGACATCGCACCCTACATCACCTATGGCGCCAGCCCCCGCGCCACCATCGGCTTGATCGAAGGTGCGCGCGCTTTGGCCCTGCTGCGCGGTCGCCGCTACGCGCTGCCCGAAGACATGTCTGACCTGGTGGGCGACGTGCTGCGCCACCGCCTGGTATTGAGCTATGAAGCACTGGCCGAAGGCCTGAGCGCAGACGATTTGATCGCCCGGTTGGTCAAACAAATTCCGCTGCCCGATAAACCGTTGGCGCATTCGACTGCGGGCAACGTTTGACATCAGCCAACTTTGCCATGGCTGATGCCCTCGTCACCCCTGAGGTCAGTTCCGACCAGTTGCTGCGCCGCCTGGAGTGGAAAGTCATGCGCCGCCTGGACGGTTTGCTGCAAGGCGACTGGCGCACGGTCATGCGCGGCGGGGGCATCGACCTGGCTGACCTGCGTGAATACCAACACCACGACGACGTTCGCCACATCGACTGGAACGTCACCGCGCGCTTGCAGACGCCACATGTGCGCATGTTCCTGGAAGACCGCGACCTCACCGCCTGGTTTGTGCTTGACCTCTCGGGCAGCCTCCATTTCGGCTCGGGCAAGGCCTCCAAGCTCGACGTCTCGGCCGCTTTTGTCGCCACTTTGGCGCGTTGCATCACCCGCCATGGCAACCGCGTCGGCGCGCTGATGTACGGGCAGCAGGTCGACACCGTGCTGCCACCCGGCAGTTCAAGGCTGCACGTGCTGAACCTCTTGCAGCGCATGCGTGCGCCGCGTGTGGCCAAAGGGCAAGGCACGGCGCTGGCTGATCTGCTCAAGGTGGCGCAAGGCAATATCAAGCGCCGCTCGCTCGTCATCGTCGTGAGTGACTTCATCAGCGCACCCGGTTGGCCCACTGCCCTGGCGCGCTTGG
>JAYVRO010000003.1:0-9325 GCA_043776165.1 Rubrivivax sp.
CATGGCGGCTTCGGCGTCGGAGACAAGTTGGTCGGCTGTCTCAGTTTGCCCTGTGCACAGGGCCACGCCGATGCTGCAGGTCAGGGTGAACTGCATGCCGTCAAGCTCGCAGGGCTGGGCCACAAGCGCCAGCACGCGCCGTGCGGTGACCTCAGCAGCAGTGGCGTCGGCGCCATCGACCATGAGCGCAAACTGGTCGCCACCAATGCGCGCGAGTTGATCGTCAGCGCGCATGCAGACTTGCACGCGCTTGGTGACATCGACCAAGACACGGTCACCCATGGTGTGGCCCAAGGTCTCGTTGATGACGCGAAAGTGGTCCAGGTCGATGACAAGCAATGCAAACCCACGCCCAGTGCGCCGCACCTGGCTGGTGGCGGCGGCCAACTGCACACCCAACTGGCGCCGGTTCGGCAAGCCCGTGAGCGCATCGGTGGAGGCCACTTGGGCGATGCGTTCGTGTGTGGCCAAACTCTCGCTCAGGTCGCGGTAGCTGAAAACGCGACCGAGTGGGCGGCCATGGCTCCACAGCGGGCGCGTCACGCACTCCACCACTTGGCCCGTGTGCAAGTGCCAGCGGTCGGTGCTGTGCAGCAGGGGCGACTCCCGAAGCTCGGTTGAACGTTTGACGTAGGCGGATTCATCGACCACGCTGCGCCGCATCCATTGCGCCAGCGCCTCGGAGTCGCGCGAATTGAACAGCGCCTCGGGGAGACCCCAGATGTCGGCCCATCGACGGTTGCAGCCACGCACGTCGCCGTCGCGGTTCAGTACCAAGATGCCGTCGGTGGTGGCTTCCAGCGTGGCTTGCAATTCGGCTACCACGGCTTGGCTCTCGCGCTCACTGCGGTGTTCGGCAGTGCGGTCGCGCAAACACACCAGGCCGTGCACCTGGCCCGTGGCGGAGCGCATCACGCGCACACTGCGCATGACATGAAGGTTGTGGCCGCTGGCGGCTTTGATGGTGGCCTCGGAACACAGCAGCTCTGGCGCGTCAGCGTCGAATTGAGACCAATAGGCCTGGTCTTCAGGCGACGCGATCAAGGTGTCTGCGTTGGCCCCGATCAAGGCTTGCCGTGTTCTGCCCAACAACACACAAGCCGCGTCGTTGGCCATCAAGACACTGCGGCTGCGCGCGTCAAAAACCCAGGCAGGGTCGGGCATTGCTTCCAGCAACAGATGCCAGGACTGGCTGGCCACGGGCAGTGTGACACCAGGCAAGGTGACGCTCTGCAAAGGCAGGCTAGCCAAAGTGACAAGGGGGGATGCGCGGGCACTGCTCATGGGGTGCGGTGGCGGGACCAAAACGATGTGTGCTCAGACCCAAGTCGCTGCGGCTTGCACCGGCGGAGGCAGAGGTTCATAAAAGTAGGTCACGCAGGGTGCGGGCTGCAAGTACTCGCGCGCCCTCTTGGGTACTTGTGCCAAGGGCAGGCTGCGCCGAATGCCCAGCTTGGCCTGCTCATTCAGATTCACGAGCAGGGCCTTTTCGCGCGGCAGATCGGGCTCGAACACCAGCACACGCGGCTTCAGAGGGCGCGTGGAGTTGACATGCGTGACCAAGGCGTAGCGCTCATCCGTCAACTGCACCACCGAGCCCGCAGGGTACACACCCATCATGCGGATGAAGGCGGTGAGCATGGCCACGTCGGTCTGGCCTTGGCCTTGCGTGAAGAGTTGCGCCAAGGCCAGGTGCGGGGTCAAGGCCATGGCCGCAATGTGCGGGTTGCACAGCTCCTCATAGCGGTTGACCAAGGCCACGATGCGCCCGGCAGTCGACATGCGCTCCAGCTTCAAGCTCGCGGGAAACCCGTGGCCATCAGCGCTTTCATGGTGCTGCGCGATGACTTGCATCGCGCCAACTGACAAACCCATGCGGCTGCCCAGCATGACGCCCAGGCGCACGTGGTCGCGGTAGGCGTTGCGGTCGGCCAGCGCCATGTGCTCGTTGACGTGGTGCACATGCGTCGGCAAGGACAGTTTGCCGATGTCGTGCATCAGTGCGCCAACAGCCACGTCCGCCATCTCGATCGGACCAAGTGCCAAGGCGCGGGCCAACAACAAAGAGATCACGCTGACGTTGAGCGCATGCGCGCTGGTCTTGTTGCCCACGTGGCTATCGAGCACCAGAACTGTCAACTCATGCTCGCCCAGCATCTTGTCGACCATGGCCTGCGCCAAAGCCTGCGCTTGTGCGCCGGCCGTTTCAGGTTGCTGCACGGCGCCCAGCACGATGGCGCGCAACTGCTGGCTCACTTCGCGGTGCTGCTGCTCGCAGACGCGCATGGCCGCACGTTGGGCGGCGATGCGTTCTTGAGGCGTGGGCAAGGCGATGGCGGTCGCCTTGGCGGTGTCGTCAACACTTGACGTGCCGCTGCTCGTTGCCACACTTTGTGCGTTGACAGGGAGCGCTTGATCGGCCGTTTGATCGGCCGAGTCAGGCAACGAACTCTTGTCGCGTGACCAGCGCAACTGGCGCAGGCCCAGACCACGCACGCGCTCAATGTCGCTGTGGCTCTCCAGCACGAAGCTCGACACCGGAAAGGGGTGCGACATCCAGCCCAGGTCCAGGTGGATGTACATGCCGACCTGGAGGTCTTCGACGGCAACCGTTTCAAACATGGTCAAAGAGTTGTTCAGACTTTAGGTACCCCCATGGCACGGGGGCTTGCCAGAGTCTTTTCGGCGCGCTGCGGGTGAGACTTGAATCACGCTTGAGTGACGCCCGGGTAACTTGTCGCGCCAGACATGCCCACACGGTCCGGTTCCATGCGGAGGCTTGAGTAAGAATTTGCGCCCCACCCAGAGAAGCCGCCATGACACCACCCGACAGCCACGTGCTCACCAGCAAAGCCCAACCCAGGGGGAACTATTCACACATCAAACGCGCAGGGCCCTTGCTTTTTGTATCGGGCACCAGCGCTCGCCGTGCCGACAACAGCATTGCCGGGGCCAGCGCTGACGCCATGGGCACCGCCCGTCTCGACATCCGCGAACAAACCCGCGCTGTGCTGCGCAACATCAGCGACATCCTGGCCAGCATGGACGCCTCGCTGGCCGACGTGGTGGACGTGAGCAGCTACCTCGTGAACATGAATGACTTTGGCGGCTACAACGAGGCCTACGCCGAATTCTTCGGCACCAACGGCCCTGCGCGCACGACGGTGGCGGTGCACCAGTTGCCCCATCCGCATTTGCTCGTGGAGATCAAGGTCACTGCCTACAAACCCTGAGCTTGCGACGAATGAAGTGTGAACAGGCGCCGCCCATGGCATGCTGTGGCCCTCTTTCACCGCGTCCTTCGCTGCTTGCGCCAATGCTTGCGCCACTGCTCCCATTGCCTCCAATCACCTCAACAAAGGCCACCCCGTGATCCTAGAAATTGCTGATATCCGCATCGCCCCCGGCCAACAAGCCGCGTTTGAAGAAGCCATTCAGCGCGGCGTCAGTACCGTCGCCTGTAAAGCGCAAGGCTTCAAAGGTTGGAAGGTCAACCGCGGTGTTGAAAGCCCCGAGCGCTACATCCTGCAAATCTTTTGGGACACGCTGGAAGACCACACCGTGGGTTTTCGCCAAGGACCACTCTTTGCGCAGTGGCGCGCCATCGTTGGGCCGTTTTTTGCGTCGCCACCGCAGGTTGAACATTTCACATTGGTCGCCATGAGCGAGTAGAGGCGATGAGCCGCCAAGCCGCGCTGCAAGGCGCCCTCGCCCACTTCGAGAGTGGCGCTTTTGTGCGAGACCTCGCGCGCCGCGTGGCCATCCGCACCGAGAGCCAAAGCGCGGAGTCGGGCCCAGCGCTTCAGCGCTATTTGCACGACGAGATCATGCCCACGCTGCGCGCGCTGGGTTTTGTTTGCCAGGTGCACGACAACCCTGCGCAGCCCTACGGGCCTTTGCTGATCGCCACACGCCAGGAGGGCGACGACTTGCCCACGGTGCTCATGTACGGCCATGGCGATGTCATTCGCGGTCAAGATGCTTCCTGGAAACGCGGCCAGGGCCCGTGGCTGCTGGCCCAAGAAGGCGAGCGCTTGTATGGGCGTGGCACGGCAGACAACAAAGGTCAGCACAGCATCAACTTTGCGGCACTGGCGCAGGTGTTGGCGCTGCGCCAAGGCCGCCTCGGCTTCAACATCAAGTGGTTGATGGAGACCGGCGAAGAAACCGGCTCGCCCGGCTTGGCCGAATTTGCCGCTGCGCACAAGAGTGAACTGGCGGCTGATGTGCTCATCGCCAGCGACGGGCCGCGCATGGCGCGCGACAGGCCGACGGTCTTTCTCGGCTCACGCGGTGTCATCAACTTCGACTTGAGCCTCACCTTGCGTGAAGGCGCGCACCACTCGGGCAACTGGGGCGGCCTGCTGCGCAACCCCGGCACCGTGATGGCCAACGCCATCGCCAGTTTGGTCGATGGCCAGGGCCGCATCCTGGTGCCAGCGCTGCGGCCACCGCCCATCCCCGCCAACGTTCGAGATGCGCTGAAAGGCTTGACGTTTGGTGGCGATGTTGGCGACCCAACTGTCGACATGGGCTGGGGCGAACCCGGCCTGACACCTGCCGAGCGTGTCATCGCGTGGAACACGCTCGAAGTGCTGGCCATGACCACAGGCAACCCGTTGCACCCCATCAACGCCATCCCGCCCAGCGCCAAAGCCCACATGCACATGCGCTATGTCGTGGGCACCGATGTCTCGCGCCTGCGTGAGGTGGTGTTGCAGCACCTCACTGAACATGGATTTTTAGGCATCGAGGTGAGTGAACCCGTGGTCATGGCGGCCACGCGCCTGGACCCGTCCAACCCCTGGGTAGCCTTCACTTTGAACAGCATCGAACAAAGCACCGGCAAAACCCCTGTGCTGCTGCCCAACTTGGGCGGCTCGTTGCCCAACGACGTGTTCGCCGACATCCTGGGCCTGCCCACGGTGTGGATACCGCACAGCTACGCCGCTTGTTCGCAGCATGCGCCCGACGAACACCTGCTCGTGCCCGTGGTGCGCGAAGCCTTGCAGTTGATGGCAGGCTTGCTGTGGGACATTGGTGAAGCGGCGTTTGAGCTGCCTAAAGTAAAACGTTAACCTAGAAACCATGAACCCCAACACTGCCCATCCCGCCACCATTGCCGCCCAAGCCCTGGGCTGGATTGACGAACAAACGCGAGCCGTGGTGCCGCCGATACACGTCTCCACGACCTACATCCGCGACCCCGACAACCAGTACCGCAGTGGGCGCGTTTACGCCCGCGCCGACAACCCCGCTTTTGATCAAGCCGAGGCCGTGCTGGCGCGCTTGGAGCACGGCGCGCAGGCGGCCCTTTTTGCATCGGGCATGGCTGCGGCCACAGCCGTCTTCCAAGCGCTGTCGCCTGGCGACCATGTGCTGGCGCCCAAGGTGATGTACTGGTCGTTGCGCAACTGGCTGATGAACTTCGCCACGCACTGGGGTTTGAATGTCGAGTTCATCGACATGAGCAGCACGGCCGACATTCAAGCCGCGCTGCGGCCGGGCAACACCAAACTTGTTTGGGTCGAGACGCCCGCCAATCCGCTGTGGACCATCACCGATGTGGCCGCCACCGCCGCCATGGCACACGCGGCAGGTGCGCGCCTGGCGGTGGACTCCACGGTCGCGTCACCCGTGCTGAGCCAACCTTTGACCTTGGGCGCCGACATCGTCATGCATGCCGCCACCAAATACCTGGGCGGGCACTCCGATTTGATCGCTGGTGCCTTGGTCACACGTGTTGACGACGACTTCTGGAAACGCATCAAAACCGTTCGCGCACAGCTCGGTGGCACCCTGGGTTCATTCGAAGCTTGGCTCCTGTTACGTGGCATGCGCACCCTGTACCTGCGCGTGCGCCAAGCCAGCCAGTCGGCGCAACGCATTGCTGAACACTTTGCCCAGCACACCGCGATTGAGGCCGTGCTTTACCCGGGGTTAACAACCGACATGGGTCACGCCGTAGCCGCCCGACAGATGCAAGGCGGCTTTGGTGGCATGTTGTCCGTGCGGGTCAAGGGCGGTGAAGCCGCTGCCATTGCGGTGGCGGCCAAGGTGGAACTGTGGAAGCGCGCCACATCGCTGGGCAGTGTGGAAAGCCTCCTCGAACACCGCGCCAGCATCGAAGGCACAGGCACACCCGCGCCTGGTGACCTGTTGCGCTTGTCGGTGGGCATTGAAGAGGTCGAAGACTTGATTGCGGATTTGGAACAAGCGCTTGGCAGCAGTCATGCCTAGCGGCCTGTCTACAGGTTGCAAAGTGGCGCCCACACGGCTGGCGTCGAACCAAGCGGAGAAGAACTGAATGAACGCCGCTGAAATCACGCAATTGCGCCGCGACATTCACGCCCACCCCGAGTTGGGTTTCGAAGAAGCTCGCACCTCGGATCTGGTGGCAGCCAAACTCACGCAGTGGGGCATCGCCCTCCACCTGGGCATGGCCAAAACCGCCGTGATCGGCATCTTGCACGGCCGCGACGGCGGCGCCTGTGGTCGCGCCATTGGCCTGCGCGCCGACATGGACGCGTTGCCAGTGCAAGAACAAAACACCTTCGCGCACGCCAGCCAGCACCGTGGCGTGATGCATGCGTGTGGGCACGACGGCCACACCGCCATGTTGCTGGCCGCTGCGCAACAACTGGCCGCCACACCACAAGCCGAACGCCCGTATGACGGCACGGTCTACCTGATCTTCCAGCCCGCCGAAGAAGGCCGCGGTGGCGCCGTTGCCATGGTGAACGAAGGCCTCTTCACGCGCTTCCCTATGCAGGCCGTGTTTGGCATGCACAACTGGCCCGGCATCCCCGTGGGCGCGCTGGCCGCGAGCCCCGGGCCGGTGATGGCCGGTGGCGCCACTTTCAAGATCACCCTGCGCGGCAAGGGCGCCCATGCCGCCATGCCACACCTGGGTGTTGACCCGATGGTGGTGGCTTGCCACTTGGTGCCCGCGTTGCAAACCATCGTCAGCCGCAACAAGCGCCCCATCGATACCGCTGTGCTCTCGGTGACCATGATGAACGGCGGCGAGGCCACCAACGTCATCGCCGACACCTGCACCATCGAAGGCACGGTGCGCGCCTTCAGCGTCGAGATGTTCGACTTGGTAGAGCGGCGCATGCGCACCTTGGCCGAACACACCAGTGCCGCGTTTGACGCGCAGGCCGAGGTCGAGTTCCTCCGTCGCGTGGGGCCTGTCATCAATCACGCACGTGAAACCTTGGTGGCGCAACAAGTGATCGAGGCCATCGTGGGCAAGGCCAACACCTGGGTGCAAGAACCCGCCATGCCTTCAGAAGACTTTGCCTTCATGCTCGACGTGAAGGAAGGCTGCTATGTGTTCATCGGCAACGGCGAAGGTGCCCACCGCGAGTCGGGCCACGGTGAAGGGCCGTGCATGCTGCACAACCCGAGTTACGACTTCAACGACGCGCTGATTCCCATTGGGGCGGCATATTGGGCCGGGCTGGTGCAGGCGTGTCTGGGGCCCGAGACGGCGCTGAGCGAACCCACGCAGCGCGATTGAGCCTGGGTTGAACCCAGAAACCCCGGTTGGACACGCCTGAGCCTTCTGCGATGCGCCGTCAGAGAGAAAGTCAACTGCCAGCGCCCTACCGCACGATCCGCCTGGCTTGCATATAGGCGCGCAACACCGCGTTGATATGTGTCTGGTAACGCGAACTTTCGCTCTTGAAGAAGCCCAGCACATCTTCATCAAGCTTGATGCTGATTGGCTTCTTGACAGGTGAATTTGCCAGGTCGCGCAACCGGGCGGCCCGCAAAAACCAAGCATCAGACAACTCAGGCACATCCACCAGATTGACAGGCAACGCGTCTGATTTTTTGAGCCGCTGATTCAGTGCTCTGGACTGGGCCGCGGTCAGCGGCGCCGCATCAAGCTCGAAGCGAGTGGTACTTTCTTTGCTCACGCTCATTGGCTCTCCTTGCCGAAATCAACCGAATCGCGTTGGCACGCGGGGTGGAAACCACAACAAAAACTCTGAGCCCGATCGCCCCCACAGCAATCCGGCGCTCCTCAACGTAGTCTTTGCGCTCATCCAGAAACTCCAGGCGATGGGGGTCAAGAAAAACGCGGGATGCATCGACGAGGTCGATGCCATGTTTGAGCAAGTTGCTTGCGTTCTTGGCATCGTGAAAGTCAAAATGCATGACGAAAGTATATACGCGAGTATGGCGTAGGCCGCTCCTCGCTACGGCGAGTCGGGGCGAAGGGCCCGTCTGGCTGAATCGTCAAAACCCGCGCACAGGAAACGCTGCGTCGCGCTGCAACCAGTTGCTCGGCGCATAGCGCGCGCGCCCATCGGTCACGTGCAGCGTGTAGGCCAAACGCGAGTCAGGTGAACGGTTAGGGGCGCTGTAGTGCGGCAATTGGCCGTGGAACACCACGAGCGTGCCTGCAGGCACGGGCAGCGCCAACGCCGCGTCGGTATCGCTATCGGTACAAGGCCATGGCGTGTCGTCGAGCTTGACCATGCGCAGGCCTTGGCCTTCGCGCGCAAAGCGCTCGTGGTCGCACACAAACTGCTCGCGCAGTGGCGTGCGGTGGCCGCCAGGCTGTACCCACAAACATCCGTTGTCCAAGGTGGCGTCTTCGAGCGCAAACCAAAACGTGGTGACCGTGCTGGGCGTGGTGACGAAGAAACTCGCGTCTTGGTGCCAACGCACTTCACCACCGATGTGAGGTTGCTTGAAGATCAGCATCGATTGCCAGAGTTGGGGCTCGCAAATGCCGAGATCCTGCGCCAATTCAGCCAGTTCGGGCCCGCGCGAGAAGGCGTTGAAAACCTCATCTCGGTCGTGCAAAGCATGGCCAATTTTGTTGATCGATTGCGCTTTGGCCTGACGCAGCTGACCTCGCGCGTCGAAGGCTTCCTCTTCAAAAAAACAGTGCACTTCCGAGGCGCTGGCCATCAAGGTGGCGTCTGCCAGGCGTGCGGGGTCGGTGGAAGAGAAGATGGGCGTGGCTGGTGTCGGGGTGGGTGCCTCCACCAGCTCGTAGGCTCGGGCCTTTGCCGCGATCAACGATTGAAGTGACTTGAACGCAGGCAGCACTAAAAACCCGTCATACCCATAACAAGCCACCTGCTCTGCACTCAGCATGGCGTTAACTCGATGCGGTTGTTGGCCGCGAAGTTCTTGATCGCCGCCAAGGCTTGGGCCTTCACTGCCTCACCCAAAAACGAGGCACGGGCAGCGCGCTGGCCCATGCTCAGCAAGTCGCCCGCCGTCAGTGACGTGTGCTGCAACAAAGCCAGCGCTTCACCGCTGTGACTGATGCATGAGATCAAGCGGTTGTCCGTATGAA
>JAYVRO010000004.1:0-2785 GCA_043776165.1 Rubrivivax sp.
GCAAGGCGCAAACCACAGCGATGCCCAGTGGCATCGCGAGGATTTGCAACGCCGCGCCCGGGGATGCCAGGCCGATCGAATGCAGCAAGACTTATGCAAGTAGTGTGGTGTTGCACGCTATTCGCGACACAAAACCGAGTCTTTGGCCCCGTGGCGTCGTTGCAAATCCTCGCGATACCTTTGGGTATCGCTGTGGTTGTGCGCCTAGCCACAGGCCCAAATCCATCGGTTTTATTAAGTCGCTCACAGCATGCAACACCACACTAGACACCAGCGCCTGAGGTGTCGATGACAATCGCGCGATGGTGACGAAAAAACTCAAAGGTCTGGGGCTGGGCCTGCAAGCATTGCTCGGGCCCACAGTGATGGACGACGCTGCGGCGAATGCTGCGCAGCCTACCAGTTTGTTGCTTTCGCAGTTGCAAGCGGGCAAATACCAGCCTCGCACACGCATGGACGAAGGCTCGCTGTACGAGCTGGCCGAAAGCATCAAGAGCCAAGGCGTGATGCAGCCCATTCTTGTGCGGCCGGTGGCGCGTGGCGGCTACGAAATCATTGCCGGTGAGCGGCGCTTTCGTGCTGCGCAAATCGCTGGCCTGGACAGCGTTCCCGTGCTCGTGCGTGACGTGCCCGATGAGTCAGCAGCTGTCATGGCGCTCATCGAAAACATCCAGCGCGAAGACCTCAACGCGATTGAAGAAGCCCAAGGCCTTCAGCGTTTGGTCACCGAGTTCAAGCTCACGCACGAACAAGCGGCGCAAGCCGTGGGCCGTTCACGCAGCGCAGCAAGCAACCTACTTCGATTGTTAAACCTGTCCGAGCCCGTGCAAAAAATGCTGCTTGCCGGCGACATCGAGATGGGCCATGCGCGTGCGCTGCTCGCCTTGCCACCCGCCCAGCAGCTCATGTCGGCGCAAGAAATTGCGTCCAAAAAACTCAGCGTGCGCGAGGCTGAAAAGCTGGTTGCGCGCAACGCCAATCAAGGCCGGCAAACCCCGCTGCTGCGCGTCAAACGCGAGAAATCGCGCGACGTTCTGCGCATTGAAGAGCAGCTCTCTGACGCATTGGCGACCACCGTAGAAATACGCATCATCAAACGCACGCGGCGCGGCGAACAAGGCGAAGTCGCGATCGCGTTTTCAACGCTTGAGGAACTCAACGGCTTGTTGGGCAAGCTGGGGTTGAAGGAAGCCTGACAGCACGGTGCGTTTTGGACAAACCGCCAGCGGTCTTTCGTTGGCCCGTCGTGATCTGAGCGGCAATTTGATCCGCAAATCAAACGCCATTAACGCCTCACCCAACCAACCCACCGCCAGCACCTGCTGCACGCTGCGCGCGTTGGCGCACGATCAGCCACAACACGGCCGCACTCACCATCGTGATGGGCAGCAAAGAGCCCCAGTTCAAGAGTTGCCAGCCTTGGGTCGTGACCAGCGCGCCAGACGCAAACGAAGTGACGGCCATGGTGGCAAACACACAGGTGTCCATGGCACCTTGGGCCTTGTTCTTTTCTTCAGGGCGATAAGTCTCAGTGATGAGTGCGCTGGCGCCGGTGTACAAGAAGTTCCAGCCCACGCCCAAGGTGAAAAGTGCAACCAAAAACTGCATCACATCAACGCCGCTCAGGGCCACGGCTACGCAAACAAAGTTGAGCGCGGCGCCCACCGCCATCACCGGCAAAGCACCAAAACGCTTGATGAGATGCCCGGTGAAGAAACTCGGCACAAACATGCCCAGCACATGCCATTCCAGCACCAGCGCGGCGCTCGAGAAGGGCAGCGCGCATTGCTGCATGGCGATGGGCGTGGCGGCCATCAAGAGGTTCATCACGCCATAACCTAAAGCGGCTGCGATCACACTGATGATGAACACGGGCTGGCGTGCAATTTCACTCAAAGGCCTGCCCGAACTGGCACCGGGCAAGGGCGCTTTGTGTTCAGGGAATTCAATGAATGACAGGGCCAGCAAGGACAGCGCAGCCACACCGATCAAAGCGAGGTAGGCACCCGCAAATGGCACGGCCAGCATCTCTTTTGTGGCGCTCGCCAAGTTGGGCCCAATGAAGGCGCCGATGATGCCGCCGGCAAGCACCATGGAGATGGCCTTTTCCTTCGATGAAGGTGCCACCAGTTCTGGCCCGGCAAAGCGATAAAGCGCAGCGTTGGCGCTGTAAAACCCCGCCACCATGGTGGCGGCGAACAGCAGCCAAAAGTTGCGACTGCTGATGGCGTAAGCGCACAGCGCGGCCGAAAACATCGCCACGATCAAGCCCAGCTGAAATGAGCGCTTGCGACCCCACTGCCTTTGCACGCGTGCCACCAAGGGCGCGCAGATCGAAGCACCCACCACATAGCCCGTCACAGGCAAAGTCGCCATCCAACCCAAGGGCGCCAACATCAAACCGACCAAGCCGTTGATGGCGATGAAAGTCACGTTGTTGGTGAGAAAGAGGCCCTGGCACAAGGCCAGCAGAGCGAGGTGTCTATTCATTCACGGATGATCGCACTCAATCAACGAACAAGGGCGTCAGCGCAAACCTAGCGTGGAACGTTCAAGGCCAACGTCGCTCCAAGCGATGACATTCGTTAGCGACGTTCGTTAACAACGAAGTGACCCGCAAAGCGTACGCTCTTCGCGATTCATCCAAGCGTGAAACAGGTTCATGCTTGCGCCGCACAGACAACGAAAACGACAACGACTGATCGGAAAGCTGTGATGACGCCCGGGCCACCGTAGCCGGGACGCCATCACAACTTCCCAGGTGTTGACGCCACACAGGCGCTGA
>JAYVRO010000005.1:0-2784 GCA_043776165.1 Rubrivivax sp.
CTGCCGTCGACATCCTTGTCACGACCCGCAGTGACCTGCGACGGGGCGGCGGCCAAAGCGTCCCATGAGGTGAGTGCCTGGCTGGCGGCGTCCCAGTGCATGGCGAGCGCGCCGCCGCCCACACCCGACGACTGCGGCTCCACCAAGCCCAGCACCATTTGCGCCGCCACCGCGGCGTCAACGGCGCTGCCCCCTTGGGCCAGCATGGACAAAGCCGCTTGTGTGGCTTGCGGGTGGGCCGTGGCCACCATGGGCGGCCAGACTTGCGCGGGCGCGCGGGTGGCTGATATGACGGACGTTAGGCCCTGGGGTACAGGACCCTCTCGCGCCGCGCAGGCCACCAACAACACACTGAGTGCCATCGCCCGCATGGGGCGGCCCAGCAGGTGGGCAAAGTTTGATGTCATTGGCGCTGGCCCAAGGCGACGGCCCGGTTAACGAATCATCTTACCTTCGCGGGTGACCATGGCGAGTTCGACAAAGTGCGCGCCGTGGTGCGAGCCTGGCGTGAAGCTGATGGTGTAGCCGCCCAAGTCAAAGGTGCCCAAGTTGGAAAGCGCGTCCCGCAGAGCTGCAGCGTTGGCGGGTTTTTTGGCGCGGCGCATGCCTTCAGCCAACACTTTGGCCGCAAAGCAGGCTTCAATGTGGGTGGTATTCATTGCGGCCTTGACGCCGGCGTCTGCCAGGGCCTTGCTGCATTCACGAATAGCGGCGATGGGTTTGGAAGGACTGGGCACGACTTGCGCAATCGACACCCCGGCCGACAGCGGCCCTGCGGCTGCAATGAACTGCTCGGCACCAATGAACGACAGGCTCGAAGTGGGCAGCATGCGTCCACGCGCGGCGAGTTCTTTCTGGATTTGCGCAGCAGCGCCAGACAGCACCGTGCTGACCATCACGTCGGGCAGCTGGGCCACCAGGCCGGCCACATCCGCAGCACCCAAAACGGCGTTTCGCTTGATGGCAAAGGCCTGCGGCTTGAGGTCGATTTTTTGCAGGTACTGCACCACCACGTCGAGGTTTTGTTTGCCCACTTCGTCGTCGTAATGCACAACGGTGACGCGCTTGAAACCAAGCTTGGTCCAAAAACTCAGCATCTTGTCCATTTCTTCAGCGTACGAAGCACGCACGGTGAAGAGTGTGCTGCTTTTGGCGCGCACCGGGTTGGCGCCGGAAAACGGCGCGAAGAAGGCAACGCCCGCGGCTTCGGCCTGCGGCATGGCGTCCAGGCTGAGGGTGGCCGAGCCGTAACCAAAGAGCGCGTGCACGCCTTTGTCTTCCAGCAGCGTTTTGGTGTTGGCGCCGGCTGTTTTGCGGTCGTTCTTGTCGTCAAGGGAGATGAACTCGATCTTCTTGCCCGCCACGCCACCGCTGGCGTTGAGCATGGCGAAGTAAGCCGCAGCGGCGTCGCGGATGTCGCTGCCAAAACGCGCGTTGCTGCCCGTCAGGGGAGCCGATTGGCCAACGATCCATTTGTCTTGCGCGTGGGCCGCAGGGGCCGCCAGCGCCAGGGCCATGGCCAGCAAAAACAGGACCTGGGGCAGGCATCTGAGGCTGTTCATAGACTTCATGCTCTTTTTAACCTTTGATGTGATGAACCACTGCAAGGCTACATCAAGCTGGGCGCGGTCGGCGGCCAATCTACCCCAGTCTTGCACTTGTCAAACTTGCTTACGTCGATGCACTACACCTCATCCAGGGGGTAGATGGGGCGGCGCAGCTTTCTGAACGGCAGCCTTGTGTAGTCTGATGTGCACACGCCAGAACCGTCGCATTCCACCACCGCGCCGGCCAGTGCGCGCAGACCGGCACGCCAATGCACTCGGCTCTTCAGCATCAGGTAACGCTTGCTGGCCGGGTCGATGCCCACAGCAATAAAGGCCGCCATGTCGTGCGGCTCCACATGGTTGGAGATGACCACGATCTCGATGCCGCCTGTGTCCAGCACCACGGTCGGCCCCATGTGGTTGACGTCACCCCGGGACATGGGGCCCCGGTTCACGTAACGACCGTCGCAAATGAGCTTCACGCGTCCTGCCACGCGCCGCGGCGCGCCGGGCAGGTCGATGGCGGGCATGTCGAGCTTGCCGCCGAGTTGCAGTTCGACATGACTGCCGACGCCCGCAGCGATCATCTGCTGTACGGCGGCGGGGTCGAAGATGGCAAAGGCCGCAGCGTTTTGCAGACCGGCGTCCAGCATGGCGCCGAGCACCGTCATGGTGTCCATGGTGCCACCCGAGGCGCAGTTGTCGCAGTGGTCCAGCAGGACCACGGGGCCTGCGCCGGTAGGCAGAGAGGCGGCGAGTTCTTGCGCCCTGGCCATCGACACGGCGAGCGGCTCTGGGCGGTAGACAAAAGCTTCACGCGCGGCCGTGGCCATGGACAACAGCTCATCGCGCCATGCTTCGGCCTGGGCGGCGTTGTTGTTGGTGACCACCACCACCGACAAACCCGCGCCCGCAATGTCGGCGTTGGGGAAGCCGACAAAAAGCGACGCGCACAGCGCGCCTTGGGCTTCCATCGCCTTGCAGCGTTGTTGCAGTTCCAGGTTAGGTGAATCGGCGGTGCCCTGGCGCATCACGTGCGGCAACATGTCAGCGCGGCCAAAGGCCATGGTCGGTTGCGCCTGGTTGGCGAGCATGGCGAACAAGGCGCGGCCAGCGCGCTGGCCCGTCTCGAACATGTCCACATGCGGGTAGGTTTGGTAGCCCGCCACGACGTTGGCCAGGGCCATGAACTCAGGGTAGACGTTGGCATGCATGTCGAGCGCTATCGCCATGGGCA
>JAYVRO010000006.1:0-9290 GCA_043776165.1 Rubrivivax sp.
TGGCTTTGCCAGCCTGCGCCGCTTTAACGCGGCGTTTTTACAGCGCTACCGCATGAATCCCACGGCCTTGCGCAAGAACGGTACGGACACAGCGGCACCTGGGACAGCGCCGAAAACGGCCATGTCCATCAGGCCGATCAACCCCATCAAGCTTCGCTTGTCCTACCGCCCCCCGTACGACCTGCTGGGCGTGATGCGCTACTTCAGCGACCGTGCCGTGCCCGGCGTCGAAGGGGTGGATGGCTTGTGCTACCGCCGAAGCCTGGTCGTGAGCCAAGGTCAGCACCACGCCACCGGCTGGTTTGACGCGCGTTTTGTGCCAGAGCGCAACGAGTTGCATGTCGATGTTTCGGCCAGCCTCGCGCCGCTGGTGGGCAGTCTCACGCAGCGTTTGCGTCAGGGCTTGGACCTCGACGCAGACCCTGCGCTCATCGCCCCCACCTTGGCCTTGTTGAACTTGCCCGAACGCGCCGGCGTGCGTGTGCCCGGTGGTGTGGATGGTTTCGAGACCGCTGCGCGCGTCATCCTGGGCCAGCAAGTGACGGTGGCAGCAGCACGCACGCTCACGCGGCGTTTGGTCGACGCTTATGGCGCGCCCATCAACACGCCTTTTGCCGGCATCACCAGGCTCTTTCCCACAGCCCAGGCCATCGCAGCCGCCAGCCCCGAGACCATCGGCAAACTGGGCATCGTGCGCCAGCGAGTGGGCGCACTTCAAACCTTGGCGCGTGCTGTGGCCGATGGCCGCATCGTGCTCAACCGCGGCGCACCGTTGCAAGCCACGATGGACGCGCTGCATGCCTTGCCCGGCATTGGCGAATGGACAGTGCAGCTCATTGCGATGCGTGCACTGGCTTGGCCCGATGCCTTTCCTGCCAGCGACATTGGCTTGCTCAACGCCCTGCACACGCGCGACATCAAGGCCGTCAGCCAGCAAGCCGAGGCTTGGCGACCTTGGCGCGCCTACGCCCTGATGCGCCTGTGGCAAACCCTGGAGATCACACCATGACCGAAACCCCTCGCCGCATCGGCAGCCATCCTTTTGCCAAGGTGCCGCTGATCGCCAAATCGCACATCGAAACGCCCATTGGTGTGATGACCGCACTCGTCACCGCCAAGGGCCTGGCCGGGCTGTGGTTCGAGGACAAACAACAGCGCATCGACAACATCGATGTGCCTCAGGACGACAGCAACCGCCACACCCGCGCTGCGCGTGATTGGTTGGACGCTTTTTGGGCCGGTCGCAACCCCGTCATTTCAAACGTTGTTTTGGACATGCACGGCACGGACTTTCAGAAAGCCGTGTGGCGCCAACTCATCGCCATCGGCTTTGGCCGCACCATCACTTACGGGCAGATGGCTATCAACATCGGCCAGCCCAGTGCCTCGCGCGCGGCCGGTGCCGCCTGCGGCAAAAACCCCGTGGGCGTGCTGGTGCCCTGCCACCGCGTGATCGGTCAAAGTGGATCGTTGACAGGTTATGCCGGCGGTTTGCCACGCAAGCTGGCCTTGCTCAAACACGAAGGCGTGTTACTCGCCTGACTCGCTCCCCCTGCCAGGGGAGGGCGTAATAACAACTTATGACATTACGCAATTTAGTTGACCTCGTCTTGCTCGCGGCGTTGTGGGGTGCGTCCTTTGTTTTTATGCGGCTGGGGGCGGGTGAATTTGGTCCGGTGGCGTTGTCCTTTTTGCGCGTGGCGTTGGCCAGCGTGGCGCTCTTGACCTTGCTGATATGGAAAGGGCAGCTCGGCGTTTTGCGCGCGCACTGGCAGCACATTGCGGTGGTGGGCCTCGTCAACACGGCACTGCCTTTTGTCGCCTGGACCTACGCCGCGCTGTCCATCAACGCCGGGCTCTCATCTGTTTTCAACGCCACCGCTCCGCTGTGGGGTGCCTTGGTGGCTTGGTTGTGGTTGCACGAGCCGCCCGGCGCCTCGCGCGTGAAGGGTTTGTTCGTTGGCCTGCTGGGTGTGGCCTGGCTCGCGTGGGACCGCGTGGGCTTCAAGTTGGCGGCCGACAACGCTCACGTCGCGTTGGCTGTGGCGGCTTGCTTGCTGGCCACCCTGTGTTACGGCATAGGTGTCAACTACACCAAGAAGAAGCTTGGCGGTGTGCCACCGTTGGCGGTGGCAGCGGGCAGCCAAGCCGCAGCGGCCTTGTTGTTGGCCGCACCGGCGGCTGTCTTGTGGCCCCCGCAAACGCCTTCTGCCACGGCATGGTGGTGTGTTCTGGCCCTGGGCCTGTTGTGCACCGGCTTGGCCTACTGGCTGTATTTCCGCCTCATCGCCCAGGTGGGTCCGGCCACGGCCATCTCGGTGACCTTTCTCATCCCCTTGTTTGGCGTGCTCTGGGGCGGGCTCTTTTTGGGTGAAGCGGTGTCAGCCGTGATGTTGATGGCCGGCGCCGTGGTGCTGCTGGGCACGGCGCTGGCCACCGGGGTGCTCAAGTGGAACGTTAAGCTACCAACACCATAGGTTGCGAGGCGGAACCCTGCGCGCGCCGCGCGCCGCGTTGTGAGTGCCCCAAACGCAGGCCCAACAAGCCCAGCGCTACCAAAGCCAGCGTGGGCGCCACGGGGATGCGCGAGGCGTCCAAGGTGGCCCCGCCGTGGGGCGTGAAGCTGAAGCTGTTGAAGGTGTAGTTGTCAGCACGCGCAGCAAATCTTGCGCCGCCAAACCAGTCGAAGTCGGCATCGGGCAAGTCGATCACGTTGCCGTTGGCGTCAAGCTCTTTGAAGAAGGTTTTCAGGCCAAAGAGCGTGGACGCATTGAAGGCGCCTGGGTCGGTGTCGCCCAGAAACGAGAACTCGATATTGGCCGCGCCGATGTTGACGTGCAAGGGGTCGCCAAACACCAGTTCGTCCACCGCATAAGTGCCGTCGGCGCGGCGGAACACCTCAAGAATGATCTTGCCGTCGCTGCTGTCAAATGCACCGTCGATGGTTAACCTGCCAGGTGAGTTGCCCGGGTTGACCACGCCGTGGTTGTTGACAGTGCCCACCACGTGGCCGCTGCCGCCGAGAAAACCGCCGTTGCCAATGATGATGTTTTGCGCTGTCGCTGTGCCGTTGACAACGAGCGTGCCCAAGCCCGCCGTGTTGACGGTGCCGTTGTGCGCCACGCCGATGAGCGAGGTGGCGCTGAGCGCCGCGCCCGTGCCGATGAACACAGTGCCCACGGTGTTGGCATCGGCACCCACCAGTACACGGCCATTGCCGCCATTGGCGCTGACGGAGGTGCCAGCGCCAGTGATGTTGAGGATGCCCAGGCCCGTTTGTGTCGCGGTGCCGTTCGAGCCTACATTGATGCGCGCTTCAGGCGCGTTCACAGACACACTCGAACCACTGCTCACGTTCATGATGCCTGTGCCACCCGGATTCAGGTTGGTGCCACCCAGGATCAGGTTGGTGCTGGACGTGGCGGTTGAATTGAGCAAAACCGCCGACCCATTGCTGATGTTGGCCGTAGCAACGCCACCACTGCGGCCCAGCGAAAGGATGGCGCCAATTCCGGGAAGGGGGCCGGCATTGCGCACGCCCGCCAGCTCCAGCGTTCCAGCGTTCATGTTGAGGGCGCCAAAGGCTGTTGACCCCGTGCCCATCAAGACCGACATGGACCGCACAACCCCGCCGTTCGAGATGTTCAAGGTGCCGGTCGAATCCGACCCAAAGCCCACCTGGATGAAGCGATCAGAAGCCCCCGTCAGCGCCAGCTCAGACCCCGCGCCCGTGACGGTGACCGTGCCCAAAGACGCAGCGGTGCCTGGGTCAACACGTCGGCCAATCTCAAAAAACATGGCGTCGCCATTGGCGTAGGTGGGGCTCACCGACACGTGCGCGCTGTTCATCACAAAACGCCCACCGCCACTGATCGTCATGTTGCCCGTGGCGCCGTCGCGGCCCACGGCGACGTAAGGGTTGACGCCCGTGCTGTTGGTGATGGACATCAGCGATGCAGCACCGGTCAGGGCACTCTTGCCCGCGATGTTCAAGGTGCCACTTGCGCCGTCGCCGAAGCCCAGGTACATGCCAGGCTGGCCGTCGCCATTGGTCAGCACGTGGGCCGTGGTGTCGATGTCCAAACGGCCACCGGCCAAGACGTTGACGGTGCCTGATCCGACCAAGGCCCCTTCGCGGCGGCCTATCGTGAGGAAGGCGCCTGCGTCATTGAAGAGGCTGCGTCCGCTCATGCGCAACTGCGACGCATGGCCCGCTGCATCGGTGCCCGAGATGGTCAAGGCGCCAGTGCCCCCTGCGCGCCCCACGGTGACAAAAGGCATGTCAGAACCGGCCATGCCACCGACAAAACCGCCGTTGGTGATATTCAACTCACCTGAAGAGTTAGCGTTCTGACCCAGGTTGATGAAACCCATGGGGCCGCTGAATTCCAAGCGCGAGCCTGCGCCGTTCACGCGCACGGCGGCGCTGCTGCCCGTGCCGCCAAAGCCGATGACGGCGCCTGTGAATTGCGTGGCTGCACTGTTGCCGTCCAGGCGCACGACACCGCCGTTCTTGATGTCCAGTGCGCCATTGCTGTTACCGCCTGCGCCCAGTTGCAAGATCGACTGGCCACCGACCAAGGCTGCACCACGGACAAGGTTCAAGATCGAACCCGCGCCGTCGACCACGACGTCACCAAATGAGCGTTCAGCCGCTGTGCGGCCATTGCCACCGCCGGGTGAGCCGATGCGCAAGATGCCAGCAGTGGCACTTGCGCCGCCAGTGACGGACACCGTGCCACGCGATGTGCCACCGATCGTGCCGTAGTCAAAACCATCTGCGGCCACAGTGAACACGGACTTATGGCCCACGACCAGGGTACCTGGAGTGGCGAAACCACTGCCAAAGCCATCCACTTGCACCGTCCCTGTGGAACCCGCTCCGTTGCTGACAAACACGCGGCAGTTGAGCACGCAGGCGTCGGTGGCTTCGCCATAAGTGAAGGTCGCACCATTCAACACAGCGATGTGCCCGGTGCCAGCGCTGCCCACATCCAAATTGCCCTGTGCTGACCATGTGACGTTGGTGCGTGATCCTGCGCCCGACACGGTGAGCTCGCCGTCGGCAGCGGGGGCGGCACCAAGAAACATGCGGCCGACCGTGAGCAAACTGCCGCCATTGACTTTGACGCTGCCTATGCCGCTGTTGCCAATGCCCAAAGTTCCAGCCACCACGCCGCCGTTCGGGTTGGGATTCACATCGCCCAGCGTCACGATGCCCGCCCTGGCTGCGCCCGCAGCCAACAAAAACACCAAAGTCACCGCGGCGGCGACCGGCCACATGCGGGCAACTGGGGCCAGACGAAATCCATGCAAATTCAAAGCAGCCATGACGCTCTCCACAAAGGTCTTCAAACAGCCGCAACCGTAAGCCAGCGTGAACAAGGTCGCATCAGCAACGTTGATGACGCGGCGCTTCATGAAGGCCAAGACAAGCGTTTTCACTACCCCGCAAATCGGGGGCATGCGTGAGCCCTTTGCCTGCTGGCGCTGGCGCATCCCCGTGCCTTCGCCCCCAGCGGCCAACATTCGCTGACACCTTCAAGTCAGGGGGGTGTGGCCCAAGAGCTGCGCAGGTGGCGAGGGGCTGCTATCTTCAGGGCCACCGTGAAGCCGCCTCTTGCAGGGGCTTTGCCGTGTTGCAACTGCCAGGAGCCCGCCATGTTTGTCTTCCTTTCAAACCTTGCCGCGATTTTTGCGGCGCTTGCCCGCGTGGCATCCTTCATGGCCGTGTTGGGCGCCGGGTTGGCTGTGAGCGGATGCGGTGGTGGCACGTCTGCGCCAACGTCTGCGCCAACGTCAGCGCCAACGTCCGCGCCAAGTTCGGCCAGCAGTACCGCCTTGGCTTTTGTGCACGATGTCGCCAGCGCCAGCAACCCTGTGCGCGGTAGCTTGGGCGTGAAGCGCGCACTGGCCTCAGGCCCGACCCCCGTCGACGTGACCATCACGCCGCAAATGGTGTTTGACTTTGCCCAGCGCGTGTACCCAGAACTCTTTCCTGGCAGCCCCACCGAGAGTCTCAGCAACCTGGCTTTTGACGGCAAATTGTTTGAGGTGCGCGGCTACAGGAACGGCAACTATTTAGGCGTCACCGACACCAATGAAATTTGGGGCAAGGGGCCCTTCACCGACAACGTCCTGCACAGCTTTGGACCGGTGTCGGCCTTCACTTGTCAGATCGTTCCCGCGGCTTGCTTTGAGGACCAGCCGCCGCCAAAGGGCCGCGCCTTGAATGACTGCGTGGACACGCTGGCGGCGCGCCAGACAGCGGGCTACCGGTTGAACTTGGTCTACGCCATGACGGGCGCGGCTGTGGGCGACTTCACCCTCGACCTGTTGGTCGAGGGTGCTTCGTTGTTTGATGAACAAACGAGCATCCTGACCAATGTCACCTCTGTGGCCACGACGTTCAGCAACGAACCTGGCGGCCAGCGCGTGAACACTGCGACCACCAAGATCCGCAGCTACGACATGAAAGGCAGCGACCCCTACAGCAGAACCGTGGGCGAACTGATCGACTTCACCAACTCCAGTGTGGCGCCACCTGTGAGCGGCGTGTTCATACCGCCTGTGGTGGAAAAGTCTTCGTTGAAGATTGCCTACAAACCCTCGCAAGACCACTTGGACGAGACGCTGAAATTGGGTGAGAGCATCGACATCACGACGACTCAAGCGCTGAGCGTGCTGGCGCCCCAACCCTTCGGCCCCACCACATCCACGGCAACCGAGCGCCATACTTTTGTGGCCAAAGAGTCCGTCACCGTGCTGGGCAAAACCTACAACACTTGCCGCTACACGGTGAACAGTGGCGGCGACACCGTTACCAATTGGCTCTTGATCGGCAAAGGTGTGGCGGTGAAGTCGATTTCAGGCAGTGGCAGCAGCGCGCAAGTGATCGAGTTGAAGTCAGGCAATTACAACGGGACAGCGCTTTAACGTTTTGGTGCGAAAGCCCGATCCGCAAGCCCGATCCGCAAGCCCGGTCCAGCACGCCAGGTTCAATGCCCCACCACAAAATCATTGCGCCCTGAACGGTCGAGGCCACGCACCAGCCACAGCGGGCGCTGCGTAAAGTTCACGGCCACGCCGGTTTTGCCGTCCAGCGGGCGCAGGTCGCGTTCAAACACCGAGCTGGCGGGCATGTAGCGCAAGGCCACACCGGTGCGGCGCTTGTTGGACTTGTTGGCAGCCGCGCCATGAATCATGTAGACGTCGTGCAGCGACATTTGCCCGGGTTGCAGCTCGATGTCTACCGCCGTGGTCTCATCAAAAGTACCCAACATCAAACGTTGGTTGAGCGTCAGATCGTCGCGGTCTTCATGCAGATGCTCATGCAACTGCTGCGCTGCGTGAGAACCGGGGATGACACGCAGGCAGCCGTTTTCAACCGTGGACTCTTCGAGCGCCACCCACACCGTGCAATTGGCCAAAGGGCGAATGGGCCAGTAATGGCCGTCCTGGTGCCAGGGCGTCTCAAAGCCGCCACCGGCGGGTTTGCAAAACACATGGCAACCCCACAGGATGACGTCTTCGCCGATCACGCCTGAGACGAGCTCGATGATCTCTGGGTCGCGCGCCAGATCAAGAAAAGCCTGCACCCCGCGCACGCCTTCGCCGTTGTCTTGGCCCGCACGTTCGACATGAGCGGACACGAGTTTTTCAGGGCGCACACCGGGGTTGTTGCGCAGTAAGGTTTCCAGTGCACCGGCCATCAAAACAACGCGCGCGTCTGGCAAACGGTAGTGCGGCACGACCCAGCCTTGGCGCTGGTAGTGTGTTATTTCGTGCGTTAACAGCTGGGCCATCGGCGCTTCAATTGACGGTCAACCTCGGCGCCCCTTTGGCGGCCACCACTTTGCCGATTTGCGCCGCGCCTTCAAAACCGTGCGCGCGGAAGATGGCCAGCACTTCGGGCACGGCCGCGGGCGCGCAGGTGACCAGCAAACCTCCGCTGGTTTGTGGATCAGTGAAAAGGGCTTGGTCCTCGGGCGCAAAGTTGGCAGGCACGCTCACGTCACGCCCATAACCTTCCCAGTTGCGACCTGAGGCGCCGGTGATGAAGCCTTGCGCGGCGAGGGCGCGCACGCCGCTGAGCAAGGGCACGCTGGCCCAGTCCAGCTGCACTTCGCACTTGGCGCCGCGGGCAATTTCCAGGGCATGGCCGGCCAGGCCAAAGCCCGTTACGTCAGTGAGCGCATGCACACCGTCCAGCGCCGCCAAATCGGGTCCAGGGGTGTTGAGTTTTGTCGTGACAGCGATCATTTGCGCGTAACCAGCGTCACCCAGTTCGCCTTTTTTCAGCGCCGCGCTCATCACGCCAACACCCAGCGGTTTGCCCAAGATCAGCACGTCGCCGACTTGCGCGTCGGCGTTGCGCTTGACACGTTTAGGGTGCACCAGGCCCAGCGCCACCAGGCCATAAATGGCTTCAACGGAATCAATGGTGTGGCCACCTGCGATGGGAATGCCCGCCGCGCGGCACACGCTGGCGCCGCCTTCCAATACGCGGCCGATGGTGGTGGTGCTGAGCACGTTGATGGGCATGCCCACCAGGGCCAGCGCCATGATGGGTTTGCCGCCCATGGCGTAGACATCGCTGATGGCGTTGGTGGCGGCGATGCGGCCAAAGTCGAACGGATCGTCAACGATGGGCATGAAAAAGTCGGTGGTGGCGATGAGCGCTTGTTCGTCGTTCAACTGGTACACGGCCGCGTCGTCAGCGGTCTCGATGCCGACCAAGAGTTCTTTGGGGATCGGCATGGCCGCAGTGCCCTTCAAGATTTCTGAGAGAACGCCCGGGGCGATCTTGCAGCCGCAGCCGCCACCGTGGGACAAGGACGTGAGGCGGGGTTCCAGCTTTTCAGGTGCGTTCATGGCGGGCTTTCAAGTAGAGGTAAGCAGGTTGGCCAGCAGCGCGAGCAGGGCGTGTTTTTCGCGTTGAGGGTGAAAGAGGTGGGCGCGTGCGTCGCACTGCGCTTGCAGGTGGGGAAGGATAGCTTTGTCACGACGGCATTCTTCCAGCAGGGTCACCAGCGCTGCGCTGTCGCCCCACGGGAAGTAGCCGCTGTAGTCGGGCCCGAGCAGGCCAACATTACCGTCAATTTTTGACGCCAGCACCGCGGTGCCGCTGGTGATGGCCTCGATCACCACGTGCGCGCCCCCTTCCATGCGGCTGGCGTGCACCAGCACGTGCGCGCCATGAATGCGCGCACGTGTCGCCGTGTGCGTCAAGGCGCCCAACCAGCGGTACTGCGGGTTCTGCCGTGCCGTGGCTTGCGCAAGTGCGGCCA
>JAYVRO010000007.1:0-9183 GCA_043776165.1 Rubrivivax sp.
GGCGCCATGGCCATCTACAACGCCTGGGTTGACCGCGTGCCCATCATCATGTTCGGTGGCAACGGCATTGACGCCAACAAGCGCCGCCCGGGCACGGAGTGGAACCATTCAGTGCAAGACGCCGCCGCTTTGGTGCGCGACTTTGTGAAATGGGACGACGCACCCGGCAGCTTGCAGCACTTTGCCGAGAGCACCGTGCGCGCCTACAAGATCGCCACCACACCGCCCATGGAACCGGTGCTCATCATGGCCGACATCGATCTGCAAGAAGAGCCAGTGCATGACGCGACATTGAAGATCCCGGCCTTGTCGCGCTCGATCCCCGCGCAAGGCGACGCGGGCGCGTTGGCCGAGGCTGCGCGCTGGCTCGTCGGCGCCCAAGCCCCGGTCATCGTGGCTGACCGCTGCGCACGCGATCAGCGCGGTGTCGACCTGCTGGTGCAACTGGCAGAAAAGCTCGGCGCGCCGGTGGTGGACATGGGCGGGCGCCTGAACTTCCCCAACCAGCACCCTTTGTGCCACAGCGATCGCCGCCGCGCCCTGGTGCGCGACGCCGACGTGGTGCTGCTCCTGGAAGTCGCCGACCCCTGGGGCCAGTTCAACACCTTCAGCGATCCGCACAAGATCCAGCGCTTTGTTGCCAAGACAGGCGTCAAGGTCATCAACGTGTCGATGCAAGATGTCTACATCCGCTCGAACTACCAAGACTTTCAGCGCTACATGCCAGCTGATTTGTCGATCAACGGCGACGCGCAAACCAGCCTCGCCATGCTCATTGAGCAGGTGGTCAAGTTGATGACCCCCGATCGCCAACGTTTGACATTAGAGCGAAGCAAAGTTCTGGGCGAGCAGTCGCGCCGCGCCAAAGATGCGTTGCGTGAATCCGCCGCGCGCGGCTGGGATGTGAGCCCCGTGACCACGGCGCGGTTGGCCATGGAAACCTATGAGGTTGTGAAGAACGAACCCTGGGCCTTGGTGGTGAGCGACCGCAACACCTGGGCGCGCGCGCTGTGGCCTGCCACCCAGTACCACCAGATGCTGGGCGGCTCGGGCGGCCAGGGTGTGGGCTATGCCGCCCCGGGCGCCATCGGTGCAGCGCTGGCCAACCGCGACAAGGGCTTGCTGTCGGTCACCTTCCAGCCCGATGGCGACTTGATGTACAGCCCCGGTGTGCTGTGGACGGCGGCACACCACAAGATTCCGCTCTTGATGGTCATGCACAACAATCGAGGTTACTACCAAGAGGTGATGCACTTGCAGCGCATGGCAGCGCTGCACCGGCGCAGGCCCGACCAGGCCCTGATCGGCAACGAGATCGACAACCCTGCCATCGACTATGCCAAGCTGGCGCAGGCCCATGGCGTACGGGCCGAAGGGCCGATCAGCGACCCGGGCCAACTGAAAGCCGCGCTGCGCCGCGCGCTGGCGGTGGTGAAAGCTGGCGCGCCCGCTTTGGTGGACGTGGTGTGCCAAGCGCGTTAGCAGCGACCTCGCTGTCGGCTGAAAGCGTCCGGTGAAGAGATCCCGCTCACGTCACGTTGTGGTCATGTGACACTGCCAGCCACGCCCCTAGCCCAACATCGCCATGACCACCTTCACCATCCACAACCCCCACACCGGCGCGCTGATCACCACCGTGCCAGCTGACAACGCCAGCAGCGTGGCCGCCAAAGCGCACGCCGCACGTGCGGCCCAGCCGGCCTGGGCGGCTACGCCCATGGCTGAGCGGGCGGCTTGCATCCAGCGCTTTCGCGCCGCCATCGTGGCTGAGCTGGACACCCTGGCCGCGGCCTTGACCGCCGAGGTGGGCAAACCCATCAGCCAGTCGCGCAATGAGTTGAACGGCCTGTTGCCTCGCATCGACTTTTTTCTGGAACAGTTTGAAGTTGCCGTGCGCGATGAACATGTCTTTGACGGCGGCGGCGTGCACGAGCAAATCAGCCATGTGCCGCTTGGCGTGGTGGCCAACATCTCCGCATGGAACTACCCCTACTTTGTGGGCTGCAATGTCATCGTGCCTGCGCTGCTCACGGGCAATGCGGTGCTCTACAAACCGTCTGAAAACGCACTGCTCTCGGGCCAGCACATCACACACTTGTTGCACGCGGCTGGCGTGCCCAAAGATGTGATGGCCTGCCTTGTCGGTGCGGGTGATGTCGGCGCAGCACTGTTAGATCAAAAAATCGATGGCGTCTTTTTTACCGGCAGCCACGCCACGGGCCAGCGTATCGCCAACGCCGTGGCGCCCAAGATGATCAAACTGCAACTGGAGCTGGGCGGCAAAGACCCCAGCTACGTGCGCGCTGACTTGTTTGAAGCCGATGTACGGGCCGCCGCCGAATCGCTCGCCGACGGCGCCATGTACAACACCGGGCAAAGCTGCTGCTCGGTTGAGCGCATCTACGTTCACGCTGCTGTGTTTGACGCTTTTCTTGCGCATTTCGTGGCCACCGTGAAGGGCTTCAAGGGCGGCGACCCGATGGACAACGCCACCTACATCGGCGCCATCACACGTGCACCGCAAGTGGCCGTGCTGCAAGCCCAGGTGGCCGATGCGTTGGCCAAAGGCGCCGTGCTGCACTGCGGCGGCCATGCCACCACCGAGCCCCTCAGCGGGTTTGTATTTGGCTTTGAAGCCACAGTATTGTCAAACGTTAACCATACCATGAGTGTGATGCGTGAAGAGAGCTTTGGCCCGGTCATCGGCATCCAAAAAGTGGCCAGCGACGAAGAGGCTCTGACCCTGATGAACGACACGCGCTATGGCTTGACCGCAGGCGTCTACACCCGCGACGAAGCCAAGGCGCGCAACCTGCTGGCGCGGGTGAACGCAGGCAGCGTGTACTGGAACTGCTGCGACCGCGTGAGCCCGCGCCTGCCGTGGTCGGGCGTGAGGGACTCCGGCATCGGGTTGACGCTGTCCACCGCTGGCATCCAAACCTTCACGCGCACCAAGGCCTGGCACCTTCGCCATGGCTGAAGCCTGGCCTCATCCCGCAAACATCGCACCATGAAACTCACATTCTTCGACCTGGACCACACGCTGCTCAGCGGCGACAGCGACGTGCTGTGGTGCGACTACCTCATGCAGATTGGCGTGCTCGACCGCGCCAGCTTCGAGCCGCGCAACCGCGATATGGAAGCGCAGTACAAAGCAGGCGGCGTCAGCCCGCAAGCCTTTTGCGAGTTCTACGTGTCCACCTTGGCCGGGCGCAGCCCAGCGATATGGTTGCCGGTGTGCCAGGACTTCTTGCGCGACGTGGTGGCGCCGCGTATTCCAGCGTCAGCGCGTCACCTCGTACGTCAACACCAGGCGGCAGGTGATGTGGTGGTACTCAGCACCGCCACCAATCGCGTCATCACCGAAGTGACGGCCGCGGACTTGGGCATCACCCACTTGATTGCCACCGAATGTGAAGTCGCTGTTGACGGCCGATTGAGCGGCAAAACGCAGGGCACGCTGAACATGCGCCAAGGCAAGGTGCTGCGCGCTGCGCAGTGGTTGGCGGCCCAGGGCCATCCTGCCAGCGCGTTGGCTGCGGCCACCTTCTACAGCGACTCCATCAACGACCTGCCCTTGCTCAGCGCGGTAGCCCACCCGGTGGCCGTGGACCCTGATGCGCGCTTGTTGGCCGAAGCCACGCAACGTGAGTGGCGCGTGTTGAAGCTGCAACGATGACGCCAATCACAGCACTTAGAAATTCGAAGCAGCCGCTGTCTCACCTCAAAGGTTGGCCAAATTGATCCCCAACACCCTGCACGACAGCATCAAGGCGCCCACGCAGTCCTCTGTCATGCGATTTGCAGCGCGATTTGGCGCGCGCCTGGCCTTGTGCTTGACCATGTGCTTGGCCCTTTGCCTCCCAGCGCTCGTGCCCGGCTTGGCCAAGGCAGCCGACCCCACTTTGCGCATCGCCACCGCCTTTGACCCCCAGACCATGGACCCACATGGTTTGGCACTGCTCTACCACTCACGGGTGGTCTATCAAATCTATGACTCCCTGGTGGGCCGCGACGAGCAGTTCAAGATGGAACCGGCGCTGGCCACGTCTTGGGCCATGACATCGCCCACCCAGTGGCGCTTCAAACTGCGCGCTGGTGTGACGTTTCACGACGGCACTGCTTTCAGCGCTGACGACGCAGTGTTCTCGCTGCAACGCGCCATGGGCGCCACGTCGCAGCGTGCCTTTCAACTCAAAGGCGTCAAGGCCGTGCGCAAGGTTGATGCCTTGACCCTTGACATCGAGATGGAGGCCCCCGACGCCGTGCTGCCCGACAAGCTGCAATTTGTCTGCATGATGAGCAAGGCCTGGGCTGAGAAACACGGCGTGCAGCAAGCGCAAAACTTCAACGCCAAACAAGAGACCTTTGCGGTGCGCAACGCCAATGGCACCGGCCCCTTTCAGCTGGAGCGCTACGAACCCGACGTGCGCACCACCTTGCGCCGCAACCCGGCATGGTGGGGTTGGGCCGAAAAGCGCCACGGCAATGTGGGCGCCGTGCAGTGGGTCACCATCCGCTCTGACGCCACACGCTTGGCAGCACTCACCAGCCGCGAAGTGGACATGGTGATGGACCCGCCCTACCAAGACATTGGCCGCTTGAAGAGCGACGCCAACATCACGCTCGCACAAACCGCCGACATCGGCCAGCAGTACCTGGCCTTTGACCAAGCGCGTGATGAGTTGCAAGACAGCGACGTGAAGGGCCGCAATCCGTTCAAGGACATCCGTGTGCGCCAAGCCGTTTATCACGCCGTCAACGTGCCGCTCATCGTCGACAAAGTGCTGCGTGGCCAAGCCGTGCCCACGGGCGCTTTTCTCAGCACCATGGTGGACGGCTCACCTGCCGAGTTGGACAAGCGCTTGCCCTTTGATCCAGCCAAGGCCAAAGCCTTGCTGCGTGAAGCCGGTTACCCCAATGGCTTTGGCGTGACACTGGACTGTGTGAACGTGGCCTGGCGCGAAAACGTCTGCCAAGCCGCCAGCGCCATGCTCACGCAAGTGGGCATCCGCACCACCTTGCGCTCGAGCACCAGCAGCACGTTTTTCCCCAAGCTGAGCATGGGCACGGGCAGTTTCATGGAGTACGGCTGGACGGCCAGCCCCGACGCCTGGAATTCGCTCAATGGCCTGTTCAGAACCTTTGACAAGTCGGGCCTGGGCACCTTCAACGCCGGGCGATACAGCAACCCGAAACTGGACGTGTTGATCGACAACATCCGCGTTGAGCCCGACTTGACCCGGCGCCGCGCCATGGTCACCACCGTCCTGCGTTTGGTGGGCGAAGACCTGCCCATGATTCCTCTGTATCGTCGAACGTTAACCTGGGCCATGAGCAAGCAAGTCAGTGCCGTGCAATGGCCCAACGACACCGTGGAATTGCGCTGGGTGCGGGTGAAGTGATGGTCCACAAGAAGGAGACAAGATGAACAAGATGGTTCAGCCATGACCCGCCCCACCCGACCCCAATCGCCCATGGCGGGCCTGCGCGTGGTGGACCTGAGCACCGTGGTGTTTGGCCCCTATTGCACGCAGACGCTGGCTGACTTGGGCGCCGACGTGATCAAGGTCGAACCGCCCGAAGGCGACCATGTGCGGGTGATCGGCACGCCCGCCCACACGGTGGGCATGGGCCCGGTGTTCTTGCGGCTTAACCGCGGCAAACGCTCTGTTGTGTGGGACATGAAAACCGACACCGGTCGTGAGGCGCTGCGGCGCTTAATCGCCAGCGCCGACGTGCTGGTGCACAACATCCGCCCCGAAGCCGCTGAGCGCCTGGGCCTGGGCTACGCTGCTGTGCGCGCCTTGCGCAGCGACATCATCGTCGTGCACTGTACGGGCTTCGGGCTTGAAGGCCCCTACGCCGGCAAACAAGCCTACGACGACGTCATCCAGGCCGCCACGGGCGCCGCTGCCCTGCTGCCCCAAGTCGATGGCAATGCGCGGCCGCGCTACCTGCCCATGCTGTTTGCCGACAAGGTCTCGGGGCTGCACGCTGTGTACGCCGTGCTGGCAGCACTGGTGCATCGCCTGCGCACAGGAGAGGGCCAGTTTGTGGAAGTGCCGATGTTCGAAACCATGGTGAGCTTCAACACCGCCGAGCACCTGTGCAACGCCACCTTCGTGCCGCCCACCGGCCCCTGGGGTTATGCGCGCCAGCTCGACCCCACCCGCCAACCCATGGCCACGGCCGATGGCTGGATCTCGGTGGCGCCCTATATCGACGACCGCTGGCTGCGCTTTTTTCACGGTGTGGGGCGCTCGGAACTGCTGGAGCGGGCGTCGCTGGCCGACAAGCCGCTGCGCCGCCAGAACATGTCCGAGATGTACTTGTTGATGGCGCAGATCCTGCCCACGCGCAGCACCGCTGATTGGCTTGCGTTTTTTGCGCAGCACGAGATCCCGGCCATGTCCGTCAACACCATCGGTGACTTGCCCGCCGACCCGCATTTACAAGCCGTGGGCATGTTCCAGCAACGTGAACATCCCACCGAAGGCAGCTACCTCGACGTGCGCCAACCCGTGCGCTTTGGCGGCTGTCAACTGCCCGAACCCGCGCACGCGCCCAACCTGGGCCAGCACAGCGACGAACTGCTCAAAGAGTTGGGCTTGATGCCCCTGGACGAGACACCCGCAGTGCCAGCCGGGCCAGCCGGGCCAACGCCAGCGCCTGCATGATCGTGACCATGACCCAACCCGTCGCTTCATGAGCAATCGCTGGGCGCTCGGGCCCTTTCGCAGCCGCAGTTTTCGCTTTCAGTTGCCCGCCGATCTGTGCACAGCGTGGGCCTTGGAGATGGAGACCCTGATCCTGGGTTGGTACGTGCTGGTGCAGACCGGTTCGGTCTTCATGCTCACGGTCTTTGGCGCCTTGTTGTACCTTGGCAGTTTGGCCACGCCACTGCTGGGCACCCTGGGCGACAGGCTGGGTTTGCGCCGTGTTTTGAGCGTCATGCGTTTGCTCTACGCCCTGCTCGCCGCCGTGATCTTTTTGCTGGCGATCACGGGCCGACTGAACGCGGTGGCCGTGTTGGTGATGGCGGGGCTGGCCAGCTTCATTCGAACCTCTGACATTGGCATGCGCAGCGCGCTGATCGGTGCCACCGTGCCCGCGCAACACTTTGTGGCCGCCATGGGCATTTCACGCACCACCAGTGATTCGGCCAAGATCGCGGGCGCCTTGGTGGGCGCGGGTGTTTTCGCCCTCTTTGGCATGGCCAGCGCCTACGCGGCCATCACGCTCATTCATCTGCTGGGCGCGGCCCTCACGCTGCAAGTTGATGCCGGCAGGCCCCGGCAAACGGCGCCAACAGCCCAGCGCCCATCGCCCTGGCACGACTTGAAGGAAGGCCTGCTCTACGTGTGGCGCACGCCCCAATTGCTGGCGGCCATGAGCGTGGCCGCACTGGTCAACCTCACGGCATTCCCGCTCACCGTGGGCTTGATGCCCTACATCGCGCGCGATGTGTTTTCGCTCGACCAACGCGGCCTGGGCTGGCTGGTGGCCAGCTTTGCCAGCGGCGCGCTCATCGGCTCTTTGGTGATGAGCGTGTGGGGCGCGCGCTTGCGGCCAGCGCGCGCCATGCTGGCCACCTGCGTGGTGTGGCACCTGTGTTTGGTCGGCTTTGTGATGACCAACAACCTGCCCTTCGCCATGCTGAGCTTGCTGGCCGCCGGCGCCGCACAAAGCATGGGCATGCTGGCCTTGTCGATCATTCTTTTGCGCACCTCTGACGAGCGTTTTCGGGGCCGCATCATGGGTGTGCGCATGTTGGCGATCTACCCACTGCCCGTGGGCCTGTTGATCGCCGGTGGCCTGATCCCCCACCTGGGATTTACGCTGACCGCGCACCTGTTGTTGGCGAGCGGCTTGTTGCTTCTGGTGGCCATTGCGCTGCGTTGGCGGCAGGACCTGCTTTGGCGTGACGCTAAGGGCAATGCACGATCGGTGGCTGCATGGTCTGGCACCGCCAACGGCGTTGCGCGCGAAACCTGAGACAGCAAGCCATTCGTGCCGTCAAATGCATGGGGCAACGTCTGGCCGTGCTGTGACGGTCTAGCGGTTCGGCCAACTGGGAGCGAATGGGATACTTTGGCCATCCCCCGAGCAGAAAGTGATTCGATCGATGTCACCTTTCTGAAATCATTGGCGCGTCGTGTGCCCGCCGTCCGTCAGCACCTGGAGAAAGTGTCTGCACTGTGCTTTGAGCGCGACCGCCTGGCAGACGAAGTGACGCAGTTGACAAGCCAGATGAAGGTTGCGCCGCGTGGGCAATTCCCTGCCAGCACTGGCCATGACGACTGGTCACTGCAAAAGCAGCGCAAGAAAGAGTTGTCCGAGGCCTATCGCTAGGTGGCTGGAACCGAACGATTGACGCCCCGCATTGAACCGCTGACAGCGGCAGCCGATGCCACCCTGGCCGAGGTAACGCGTCACCAGGTTCTGGCCGAACCCTATTGGTCCCAGAAGATCGAGGTTTTGCCCGGCTTGTTCAGCCCGGGCTGGAGCGATCCTGCCAAAGAGAAACTGCCGTACTACGGCCTACCCAAAGATCTGAGCGGTATGCGCGTGCTCGACATCGGCTGCGCAGAAGGGTTTTTCTCTTTTGAGGCCGAGCGGCGCGGCAATCCAACGCCAACGCCTTCCTGATGAATGTCGACGACCTCGAACCCAAGCGCCTGGGCACCTTCGACCTGGTGCTGTTTTATGGCGTCTTTTATCACCTCAAACACCCCCAATATGCTTTGGAGCGGATCCGCAGCATTTGCACCGGCAACGTCCTGTTCCAGACTCACATGCACGAGGAGCCATCGGTCAAAGGCACGCCTTGGGCGCGCTTTTATCCGCACGGGATGATGTCCGGGAGCAACAACGAACTCTTCGACCCCACGGTCTTCTGGCTCTTCAACAGCGCGTGCTGCCTGGCCATGCTCGACCATGTCGGCTTCACCGGCCTGGAAATCCTTTCGACGGATCCGCTTCCGTTTGTTGTCAGCGGGCGCATTGCAGAGCGCAGCCCAGGTTGCCCGCCGGATCAGACCGAATCACCCTGGTGTTGACAGCACCCGCATCGGCGGGCCGCACGGCCTCACCCAGGCAATTCGCCGTAGAACCCGATCCCCTCGTCGCTCCACAGCCCCGTCAACCGAATCTGTGCCGCCTCGTCGAGGTTGCCGGTGA
>JAYVRO010000008.1:0-9108 GCA_043776165.1 Rubrivivax sp.
TGTGCTTGTGCTTGCACACGATTCACGATGCGGTTGGCCACAGCCATGGCCTCGGCCGTATTGGCGTGGCGCAGCAACAGCACAAACTCGTCGCCACCGTACCGGCCGGGCACGTCGTTTGTGCGAAGCACGTCCAGAACGCATTTCGCCACCAAACGCAAGGCGCGGTCACCGGCAGCGTGGCCCAAGGTATCGTTGACCGCTTTGAAGTGGTCGACATCAAAAATGGCCAAGGCCGCGCTGCCCGGTGGATCAGCCGCCAGCACGCGCGAGGCCAGCTCATGAAAGCGGCGGCGATTGGGCACCTTGGTGAGCCCGTCTACATGGGCCAATACGCGAAACCTGCGGCGTGAATCGCGCAATTGCCGCTCGGTGCGTTCGCCGTTGAGCACGATGACCACAAAGGCCAGCACCAGGCCGCCCAACGCGGCACTGACGCCGCGCAGCGCCAGTGGCGGCACGGCATCCCAGGCCGGTAGCGCCCAGACCACCGGAAACAGGGCGCAAGCCACCAAGGTGGCCCCCAAGAGACGCAACGCCGTGACGTCGCTCCCAGAGGGCGCGCAAAGCAGAACGCCCGCCACGTACCACTGCAGAGCCAACGTGGCGGCTGCCGGTGCGAGCGCGTAAGGTCCACTGTCAACAGCCGACAGCGCCGTGCCGAGCAAGGTCACGAGCATCGCCGTGGCCAGCACACCAGCGTCCAGACGCCAACTGCCGGGCAATTGCAAACGTGCATGAAATTGGCGCAGACCCACCAAGCACAACACGGGCCAAGGCAAGATGAGCAGCTCGGCCAAGAGATTGGCGATGGGCCACGCGCTGCCCCATGCCGCCACCACCAACCCGGCCGCCATCGTCCACAACGCCGCCAGCCACCACGGCCATCCGGCGTAACGCTGGTGCGTGGCGCCAAACAGGCTGAGCGCCAGTGCTGCCACCAAGGGAAGGGCCGCGGCGAGCCACAAAACTTGAATGGCCAGATTCATGATGCGGGCGATTTTGTTGTGCAGAAGGCTCCGCCTATACAAATGTGCCAAGCTTCAATGCAACGGAATGCTACGCGGCCCTCATTTATTTTCGCCGTTGTCATTGCAGGGTGTCACCCCGGGCATGGTCAGCGCAGGTCAGCGCGCGAGTGCTTGGGTACCATCGGGAACCCCCGCCGCAAAACGGCCCCGTGATTTGCACAGGACTTTCAATGCCCCGATTTTTGACAGCTGTGCGCTGCGGCGCCTGGCTGGTTTTTACTGCTGTGCTGCCGCCTTTGGTCCAAGCGGCGATGCCGGTGTTTGTGCTCAATTCATTGGACGCCACCATCAGCGTGATCGATGGCGCGAGCTTCAAAGAACTGCGGCGCGTACCCACGGGCAAAGAGCCGCATCATCTGTACCTGTCACCTGATGAAAAAAGCCTCATCGTGGCCAACGCCACGGGCAACACATTGAGTTTCATCGACCCCAAAACGGGCGACTTGCAGCGCACGGTGCAAGGCATTGCAGACCCCTACCACCTGCGCTTTTCACCTGACATGAAATGGCTGGTCACGGCGGCCAACCGCCTGAACCATGTCGACATCTACCGCTGGACGCCTGAGAACACCGCCGCGCCGCTCAAGCTGGCAAAACGCATCAGCGCGCCGCGCACGCCCAGCCACTTGTCCATCGACAGCAAGAGCAGCGTGGTCTACGCCAGCATGCAAGACAGCGATGAATTGATGGCCATCGATCTGGCCACGCTCGCGCCTCGCTGGACCGTCAATACCGGCAAGATGCCGGCCGATGTGTTTTTGACGGCGGATGACCGCACTCTGCTCATTGGACTCACCGGCGACAGTGTGGTTGAAGCCTATGACGTGAGCGTGTCGCCGGCCAAACTGATCAAGCGCATCCCCACCGGAAAAGGCGCGCACGCTTTTCGCAGCAAGGGAGACAAGCGCCATGTGTTTGTGAGCAACCGCGTGGCCAACACCATCAGCTTGATTGACACACAGACGCTCAGCGTGGTGTCTGATTACCCGGCGCCCGGTGGGCCCGACTGCATGGAAGTGTTGGCCGATGGCAAAACGCTCTTGGTGACTTCGCGATGGGCACGCAAGCTCACGTTCATTGACCTCGACAAACGCCAAGTGATTCGACAAGTCGAGGTCGGCCGCTCACCCCATGGCGTGTGGACGCTGGACCATGCACCCAGGCATTGAGCGGCTGCGCGGGTGCTTGTTGCTGCTGTGCCTGGCACCCGCCGCGGGCGTGGGTGCGGCTTGTGACAAGCCCGTCTATTTAACGTTTGACACTGGCCACATGGAGGTGGCGCCGATGGTTGCCGATGTGCTCAAGCGCCACGATGTGAAGGTGACGTTTTTTTTGGCCAACGAGCGCACCAAAACCGGCGGCACCAGCCTGGATGACACCTGGGCGCCCTGGTGGCGCGCGCGTGCTGGCGAAGGTCATGCTTTTGGTTCACACACCTGGGACCACGACAGTTGGTTGGGCGATGTTCTCGGCAAAGCGACCGGCTCAACGCCCAGCACAACGCCCAGCGCGGCGCCGCGCCTGCGCACCAAGCCCAGCGCTGGCAGCACTGCGGGGCAGCCGCGCGAGCTGAGCGCGCAGCAATATTGCGAAGAACTTGAGCGCCCCGCGACGCGGTTTGCCGCCATAACGGGCCGGCGTTTGAGTGCCTTGTTCCGCGCTCCCGGCGGCAAAACATCGCCACTACTTTTGCAAACCGCAGCGCAGTGCGGATGGGCCCATGTTGGCTGGGCGCCAGCCGGCTTTTTGGGCGACGAATTGCCCAGTGAGCGCTACCCCAATGCACAACTGCTGGCAAACGCCTTGCGCGACATCAAGGTGGGTGACATCCTGGTCGCGCACCTGGGTATCTGGCAGCGGCGCGAGGTCTGGGCGCCGGTCGTGCTGGAGCCTTTGATCATCGGCCTCAAAGGCCGTGGCCTGTGTTTTGCCACGCTGCGCGAGCACCCCACACTGGGGCTCGCAGCCCGAACCTTGCGATGACCACGTCCTTGATCGATCCCGCCCTCAGCGCCTTTGGTGACGCGCAGCAATGGCTGTTCGAGACCACCGTGCAGCCACTCATGTTCGAACTTGGTCAGGCCGGCGTACTCGAAGACGGTTATCGCGCCACAGGCTGGTTGTTGGTGGGCCTGTTGCAAATCGGTTTCATGCTTGTCGTTTTACGTCATCTCGAACGTTGGCGACCCCTTGAAGTGGTCACCGACCAGGCTGCCGTGAGGGTCGATGTGCTCTACACCCTCATCCACCGACTGGGCGTTTTTCGCGTCGCCTTGTTTTTCACGCTGGACCCCGTTTGGGATGCCTTGGTGGGCGAGCTGCGCATGGCCGGTTTGTCGACTTGGACGCTGGACAACCTGTGGCCCGGCGTCACCGATCTGGCTTTGGTCAGTTTTGTCATTTACCTCGTGCTTTTTGACGCGCTGGACTACGGCGTGCACCGCGCGCAGCATCACTTTGGTGCGTGGTGGCAACTGCATGCGCTGCACCACAGCCAGCGCCAAATGACGATGTGGACCGACAACCGCAACCACGTGCTTGACGACGTCCTGCGCGACAGCATGTTTGTGCTGGTCGCATTGCTGGTCGGCGTGCCTCCCGGGCAATTCATCGCCGTGGTGGCCTGCACGCAGTTGGTCGAGAGCTTGGCGCACGCCAATGTGCGTTTGCCCTTTGGGCTGCTCTTCGAACGTGTGCTTGTGGGCCCCCAGTTCCACCGCCTGCACCACGCCATTGGCGTGGGCCACGAATCAGCGGGGCCAGGCAGCTTGGGGGGCCACAATTTTGCGGTGCTTTTCCCCGTGTGGGACATGCTCTTTGGCACAGCGCGTTTTGGCGCACCCGATCAACCCACGGGCATCCGCGACCAACTTGCGGATCAAGGCGGACGCGACTACGGACAAGGTTTTTGGTCGCAGCAATGGCTGGGTCTTGTACGCCTGTGCCACTGGCTTGCAGCCTGGGCAAGCGCGCTTTTGAAGCCACGCACAAACCCCCGTGCTTGACGGCTTGACGCTCGCCTATCCTCTTTCCATGTCCGCTGTCCTTGATGCCCTCTGGCGCGCCTGCGCTTACTGCTTGCACCCCCGTGTGATCTTGTGGTCGCTCTTGCCTGTGTTGCTGGCTGGTTTGGCGGTTTTTGGCTTGGGTTGGATGTACTGGGAAAGCACGGTGGCCTCAGTGCGGGCCGCACTCGAACAGTGGGAATTGTTGGCCACCTTCATGCGCTGGTTGGACTCTGTTGGGGGCCATCAATTGCACACCTTGTTGGCGCCCCTTATCGTGGTGGCCCTGGCCGTGCCAGTCATCGTCGTGGCCTCGTTGTTGCTGGTGGCTGTGCTGATGACACCAGCCATCGTGTCACTCGTGGCGCGGCGGCGTTTTGCCCATCTGGAGCGCAAAGCGGGCGCCACCTGGTGGCACAGCTTGTTGTGGTCCATCACCTGTACCGCAGCCGCGCTATTGGCCTTGGTACTGAGCGTGCCGTTGTGGTTTGTGCCGCCCCTGGTGTTGATCTTGCCCCCGCTCATTTGGGGTTGGCTCACTTACCGCGTGTTTGCTTTTGATGTGCTCGCGGCATATGCCTCGGCAGACGAGCGCCGCGCCATCTTGCATCAGCATCGCTGGTCTTTGTTGGCCATGGGCGTGTTCTGTGGCTACTTAGGTGCTGCGCCCTCGTTGATTTGGGCCTTCGGCGCTGTAGCGCTGGTTTTGGCGCCTTTGCTCATCGTGGTGTCCGTGTGGCTCTACACGCTGGTGTTTGCCTTTGCCGCATGTTGGTTTTCGCACTACGCGTTGAGCGCCTTGCAGCGTCTGCGCAGTCAATCCATGTCCAGCGTTAACGTTTCATCCGCAATGATCTCAGCGCCCCAACAGTTGGAGGTTTTGCCCCAACCATGAACATCGGTCTCATCATCATCGGCGACGAAATTCTCTCCGGCAAACGTGAAGACAAACACATGCCGCGTGTCATTGAGCAGCTCAGCAAGCGCGGTTTGTCGCTGGCCTGGGCGCGCTATGTGGGTGACGACCGCGCGCGCATCACTGAAGCGCTGGCTCACGCTTTTGCCAGCGGTGACCTGGTGTTTTCTTGCGGCGGCATTGGCGCTACGCCTGACGATCACACGCGCCAATGCGCTGGCGCGGCGCTGGGCGTACCACTGGCCTTGCACCCGCAAGCGCGTGACCTCATCTTGGAGCGCATGCGCGACGTCGCCGCCGAGCAAGGCAAACCCTATGAGCCCGACCGCGACGACAACCAACACCGGCTGAACATGGGCGTGTTCCCCGAGGGCGCCACCATCATCCCCAATCCCTACAACAAAATTGCTGGCTTCACCGTGCGCCACGTGCACTTTGTGCCCGGTTTTCCTGTCATGGCCTGGCCGATGATCGAATGGGTGCTCGATGAGCGCTACGCGCATCTGCAAGGCGGGCCGCGTGCAGCTGAGCGCTCGGTCATCGTTTTTGGCGCCATGGAAGCCAGCCTCACGCCCTTGATGGAGGAGATCGAAGCACGCTTTGAAGGTGTCAAGGTGTTCAGTCTGCCCAGCGTTGACCACCCGCAATGGGGGCGCCACATCGAGCTGGGAGTGAAGAGTGCGGGGGCCAGCCTGGACGCCGCGTACACCGCCTTGCGCGAGGGTCTGAAAATTTTTGGCGCCGAGTGTGGCCCCGAAATGGTGCGATAGGACGCACCAAAAATGAGCAATTCGACGCACGTCAGTGGTGCGTTGCGCCGCATGGCTCACGCCGCTAGGCTGCGCAACCCAGCGCTAGCCGGGCACGCTTTCTGCTAGATAATTTCCAGCTTGTCTGGCTGCGCCGCGCGGGGTCGCGCCAGCCAACAACGTTCAACGCACCCACAACCAACAGCCCCGACAGGAGATTTGAATGGCGAAGACAGTTGCCGACGTGATGAAGATGGTCAAGGACAACGAATGCAAATTTGTTGACTTCCGCTTCTCAGACACCCGCGGTAAAGAACAACACGTGACGGTGCCCGTCTCGGCATTCGACGAAGATAAATTCATCGGCGGCCACGCTTTTGACGGCTCGTCGATCGCTGGCTGGAAGGGCATTGAAGCCTCGGACATGCTGCTCATGCCCGATCCCAACACCGCCAACATCGATCCCTTCTTTGAAGAGCCCACGCTCATCATGAGCTGTGACGTGCTGGAGCCTGGTGACGGCAAGCCCTACGAGCGTGACCCCCGCTCATTGGCACGTCGCGCCGAGGCTTTCCTCAAGGCCTCAGGCCACGGCGATACCGCCTTCTTCGGCCCCGAGCCCGAATTCTTCGTCTTTGACGAAGTGCGCTGGAACGTCGACATGCAAGGCAGCTTCGTGAAGATCGGCTCTGAGGAAGCGCCATGGAGCACGGGCGCCAAGATCGAAGGCGGCAACCTCGGTCACCGTCCTGGCGTCAAAGGTGGTTATTTCCCCGTGCCCCCTGTGGATGGCTTCCAAGACATGCGCTCAGAGATGTGCCTCATCCTTGAATCGTTGGGCATCCCGGTTGAAGTGCACCACCATGAAGTGGCCGGCCAGGGCCAACAAGAGTTGGGCACCAAGTTCAGCACCCTGGTGCAACGCGCTGATTGGTGCCAACTGCAAAAGTACGTCATCCACAACGTGGCCCATGCCTATGGCAAAACGGCCACTTTCATGCCCAAGCCCGTCGTGGGCGACAACGGCAGCGGCATGCACGTCCACCAATCAGTCTGGAAAGACGGCAAGAACCTCTTTGCCGGTGACGGTTATGCAGGTCTGTCTGACTTTGCCCTGTACTACATCGGCGGCATCATCAAACATGCCCGTGCACTGAACGCCATCACCAACCCTGGCACCAACAGCTACAAGCGCCTGGTGCCTGGTTTTGAGGCCCCCGTGAAGTTGGCCTACAGCGCGCGCAACCGCTCGGCGTCGATCCGCATTCCGTACGTGGCCAACCCGAAGGGTCGACGCATCGAGTGCCGTTTCCCCGACCCCTTGTGCAACCCCTACCTGGGCTTCAGCGCCATGTTGATGGCGGGCCTTGACGGCGTGGAAAACAAGATCCACCCCGGTGAAGCCGCGACCAAGGATCTGTACCACTTGCCGCCAGAAGAAGACGCGAAGATCCCCACCGTTTGCCACAGTCTGGACCAAGCGCTCGACTACTTGGACAAAGACCGCTCGTTCCTGACCAAGGGCGGTGTCTTCACCGACGGTTTCATTGACGCCTACATCGACCTGAAGATGCAAGAGGTCACGCGTTTTCGCATGACCACACACCCGGTCGAATTTGACATGTACTACAGTTTGTAAATCGGCTGAATGAAGTGCAATGAAGGGACGGTTTGCCGTCCCTTTTTTTCTGTTGAAGACGCCACAATCAGCGCCCATGAACGTTTGCACCACGATTGCGCCATTGGCGTTCTTGCTGACCTTGGCGCCGCTGTGGGCCGCAGCCCAAGGCGCTGTGTTTCGCTGCCCCGGCAACCCTGAGACCTACACCAACTTGCTTGGGCCGCAAGAAGCCAAAGACAAAGGCTGCAGGACGATTGACGGCGCGCCCATCACGGTGATTCAGGCGACACCTCGGCCCAAACCTGTGGGCGGTGCGGCGTCGGTCCAAAACGGCGCGGCCTCCAGGCCCGGCGACACACGCGTGGACCCCAGCGCACAGCGTGCACGCGATAGCGACGCCCGGCGCATCTTGGGCGATGAGCTTGTGCGCGAAGAAGAACGCCTGGCGGCACTGCGCAAGGAGTTCAACAACGGTGAGCCCGAGCGCCGTGGCGACGAACGCAACTACCAGCGCTACCTGGACCGCGTGGCCGAGCTCAAGGCCAGCATCTTGCGCAAAGAAAGCGACGTGGCCGCGCTCAAGCGCGAGATGGCCAAGCTGCCGCCGTGACCCGACCTGGTTCGCCGCCGCCGCTTCAACGGCCGGCGCCCACACGGTCGACTTCACCGACAACGCCAGCATTGACGTCCGCACTGACGTCCGCACTGACGTCGTCACTCGACACCTTTGACCAACTCGCCACCATGGTGGCCGTGGCCAGCCCTGAGGGCCAATGTCTCTTTGCCAACACTACCCTGGAAGATGTTGCGGGCGCCTCACGTCGAGCGTTAATGCGTGGCAATGTGCTCGACTGGCTGGTCGATGCCGAAGCCCTCAGGCAAACCCTGCACCGCGTGGCACAAGACCAAGTTGCCAGCGCGCGATTTGATGGCCTGTTCAAGCGCCAGTCCCATGCCCATGGCGACTTGCCCGTTCACGTCATCGTCAGCCAAATCGATCGGGCACTCTTGGGTTGTCACGCGGTGCTGATCGAGTTGATCGAAATCGAACAGCAAACACGGCTGGACCGCGAAGAACGCTTCCATGGCCAAGCCAACGCCAACAAGGAGTTGGTGCGCAACCTTGCGCACGAAATCAAAAACCCGTTGGGTGGCATCCGGGGCGCAGCGCAGTTGCTAGAGATGGACTTGCCCTCGGGTGAGCTGACCGAATACACCCAAGTCATCATCCGTGAGGCCGATCGTTTGCAATTGCTCGTCGACCGTTTGCTCAATCCGCACCGTACGCCGCATGTGGTTGGCGACGTCAACATCCACGAGGTGTGCGAGCGTGTGCGCGCACTGATCCTGGCCGAATTTCCACGCGGCTTGGCGGTGCAGCGCGACTACGACGTCTCTTTGCCTGAATTTCGAGGTGACCGCGAGCAGCTCATTCAGGCCGTTCTCAACATCGCACACAACGCGGCGCAGGCGTTGGCGCAGCGCATTGAAACCGGTGACGCCAGGCTGGTCTTGCGCTCGCGCGTGGCGCGCCAAGCCACTTTTGCGCGGCAACGGTTTCGCCTGGCACTGGAATTGCATATAGAGGACAACGGGCCTGGCATTCCGGATGACATTCGTGAACGTATCTTTCAACCCCTGGTCTCTGGCCGCGATGGTGGCACGGGCTTGGGGCTGACTTTGGCGCAAACTTTTGTTGAACAACATCACGGCAGCATCGAATGTGAAAGCAGCCCCGGACGAACACTTTTCAAGATCTTGATTCCACTGCCCTGACTGCGACCCT
>JAYVRO010000009.1:0-9091 GCA_043776165.1 Rubrivivax sp.
GCGTCGGGCGCGGTTGCCGACGCGCGTGAAGTGGTCGCAGCCCGCGCCAGCATCGGCGAAGTGGCGCTGCTGGCCTCGATCTTTGTCATTGCCGCTTGCGGCTTGGTTTACGAGCTGGCGGCGGGTGCATTGGCGAGCTACTTGCTGGGTGACTCGGTGCTGCAATTCAGCACTGTCATTGGCGTGTATTTGTTCGCCATGGGCATCGGCTCATGGCTCAGCCGATTCATCGAGCGCCAACTGATCGCGCAGTTTTTGCGCATCGAGTTGATGGTGGGTGTGCTCGGTGGCTTGATGCCCGCGCTGCTTTTTATCGCGCACGCCAGTTTGCCCTCAGCGCACACCGCGAGTTTTCGCGTGCTGCTGTATGGGCTGGTGCTGGCCGTGGGGGTGCTGGTGGGTTTGGAAATACCGCTGGTGATGCGCATCTTGAAGCGCCACTTTCACCAGCGTTACGCGCTGCGCGAACTGGTCTCACAGGTGTTGACATTCGACTATCTGGGCGCGTTGGCCGTCGCGCTGGCCTTTCCCTTGCTTTTTGTGCCGCACCTGGGGCTCATTCGCACGGGTGTTTTTTTTGGCTTGCTCAACGCTGTGGTGGCGGTGTGGGCGTTGTGGCTCTTTCGCTCTGAGCTGCGCGCTGTGCGAGCGCACGCCGCAGCGTGCGTTGCTGTGTTGGCCATCTTGCTCGCCGCCATGGTGGGTGCAGACCGCGTGACCAGCTGGGCCGAAGACAGTTTTTATGGCGACAACGTGGTCGTGCGCGAAAGCTCCGACTACCAGCGCGTTGTGGTCACCGCGGGCCCAGCCGGTGTGCGCCTATTTTTGAACGGCAACTTGCAGTTTCATTCCAAAGACGAGTACCGCTATCACGAGGCCTTGGTGCACCCTGCGCTGGCAGCGCAGGGCGCGCCCAAGCGCGTACTGGTATTGGGTGGCGGCGATGGCATGGCGGTGCGTGAAGTGCTGCGCCATGCGTCGGTGGAGGAGATCACGCTGGTCGAACTCGACCCGCACATGACGCGCCTGTTTGGCAGCCTGCCCTTGCTCACCACCTTGAACGCCAACGCCTTGAAGTCCGCCAAGCTGCGCATCGTCAATGCCGACGCATTTGCCTGGTTGCAAAGCATGGAGGCGAAAGACGCGGTGTTCGACGCCATCGTGATCGACTTTCCGGATCCGAGCAATTTCAGCCTGGGCAAGCTCTACACCACGAGCTTTTATCAGCTCATCGATCAGCACTTGTCGGCCGATGGTTTTGCCGTGGTGCAGACCACCTCGCCACTCGTTGCACGCAAGAGTTTTTGGACCGTGGTGACGACCATTGAAGCCGTCGGCCTGAGCACCACGCCCTACCACGTGCATGTGCCGAGTTTTGGTGAATGGGGCTTTGTGCTGGCGCACCGCAGGCCCTACCGCCCGCCCACCGTCTTGCCTGACGGATTGCGCTTTCTCACCCCCCAGGGCATGCCCGCGCTCCTGCAATTCCCGCCGGACATGGCGCGCTTGGGCACCGAGGTCAACCGCCTTTCCAACCAGGTGTTGGTGACTACCTTTGAGGACGAATGGGGCAAGCAGCGGTAGACACCTTTCGGCGCGGTCTCCTGGGGGCGTCGGCGCTGACCGCAACGGGCTGCGTTCCCTCGTCTGAACGTTGGTCATCTCAATGGTTGGGTGCGGCACATGCGCGTGGGCACCGCTTGCGTGACAAGTCGTTGGGCAGCCTGCCAGCAGCTTCTGTGCAACGCCGTGCACAGGTGTTGGTGGTGGGCGCGGGGGTGGCGGGCCTGTCTGCGGCGCGCGTCTTGCGCCAGCGTGGCGTGGTGGATGTGCACGTGCTCGAGCTCGAAGGTGCCGCAGGTGGCAACAGCCGCAGTCATGTCATGGGTGGCCTGCCTTGCCCCCTCGGCGCGCACTATCTTCCACTACCCAGCACGAGCGCGCGTGAGGTCACCGAATGGCTCTTTGAGCTGGGCCTCTTGCGCCTTGAACTGGGCCGCACTGTGCCAAATGAAGATCACCTGTGTCACAGCCCACAGGAGCGTCTGTTCATCGACGGCGCCTGGGCTGAAGGCCTGTTGCCGCCGGCCGAGCCCGCGAGCAGCACGATGGCGCAGTACCGGCGTTTTGCGGCCTTGGTGGCGCAGGTACAGAAGTTCGGTTTTGCCATGCCATCGCATCGTGCACCCTGGACGGCAGCGCATGCGCAACTCGACGCCATGACCTTCGACACCTGGCTCATGCAGTCGGGCCTGGTCGATACCCGACTGCGTTGGTACTTGGACTATTGCTGCCGCGACGATTACGGCGCAGGCAGTGCGTTCGTCTCAGCCTGGGCCGGGCTGCACTACTTTGCCAGCCGCCACGGGTTTCATGCGCCGGGCGACGACGCTGGCGAGCGTGAACCGGTCTTCACCTGGGCCGAAGGCAACGCCTGGTTGGCGCAAAAGTTAGCCGCGCCGTTGCTTGGCCAACTGCATGCTGACCGCGTGGTGATGCAGGTCACCGAATCACGTCATGACGTTAACGTTGTGGCCTGGGATCACGTTTTGCAAAGGGTGGAGGCCTGGACGGTGCAGCGTGTCATCCTGGCCGTGCCGCTCTTTTTGGCAGTGCGCATCGTGGCTTCACCGCCCGAGGCTCTGAAACGGGCGGTTAAGCATCTGAGTTACGCGCCTTGGTTGGTGGCCAACATGTTGCTTGACCGTCCCTTGCTGGAACGACCCGGTGCGCCGCCTTCCTGGGACAACGTGCCCTTCGCCAGCGCTGGGCTGGGTTATGTGGATGCCACGCACCAAAGCCTGCGGCCTGATCGAAGGGCCACCTTGTTGACCGCCTATCAAACCTTGGCCCCTCAGCAACGCGGGGCTTTGCTGAACGAGCCTGCACACACCTGGGCGCAGCGGGTAATCAACGACTTCAGCACCACTCACCCTGACTTGCGCAGTCACGTGCAGCAGGTGGACTTGATGCGCTACGGCCACGCCATGGTCACGCCCACGCCCGGCACGCGCGGCCACGCGGCCCTGGCGGCGTTGCGCGCAATGAGCGGGCGAGTGCGTTACGCACACAGTGATTTGGCGGGCTACTCGGTATTTGAGGAGGCCTTCACGGCAGGTGTTGAAGCCGCAAGCTGACAATGCCCTGTCTCCATTCACCACAAAACCATCACCATGCAATACCGCCGTCTTGGCCGCTCCGGCCTGCGTGTCAGCACCCTCTCACTCGGGTCGTGGGTGACCTATCACAACCAGGTCGACACCAGCGCCGCCGTCGAGATGATGGCCGCCGCTTTTGACGCCGGCGTCAACTTCTTCGACAACGCCGAGGCCTACGCGCTGGGCCGCAGCGAAGAGGTGATGGGTGCGGCCATCAAACAGCTTGGTTGGCCACGTTTGAACTACGTCGTCTCGACTAAATTTTTTTGGGGACTGGACCGCAAAGGTGACTGCATCAATCGCAAAGACACGCTCAATCGCAAGTACCTGATGCAGGCCATCGACGGCTCGCTCAAGCGTTTTGGCCTGGACCACATTGACCTCATCTACTGCCACCGCCCCGACCCGCACACGCCCATCGAAGAAACCGTGCGCGCCATGAGCGACATCATCGCGCAGGGCAAGGCGCTGTATTGGGGCACCAGCGAATGGAGCGCGGCCGACATCAGCACGGCGCACGCCATCGCCACCGCGCAGCATCTGCACAAACCGTTGATGGAACAGCCGCAATACAACCTCTTTCACCGCGAAAGGGTGGAGCAGGAATACGCCGCGCTTTACGACGACATCGGGCTGGGCTTGACGACTTGGAGCCCGCTCGCCTCTGGCCTGCTCACCGGCAAGTACCGGGCGGGCATACCCGACGGTAGCCGCGCCACATTGCCCAGCATGGCCGGCATGCGCGACGGTTTGCTCGACGCCAAGAAGAACGCCGCCGTGGCACTGCTGGAACCCATCGCCGCCGAGCTTGGTGGCAGCGTTGCGCAATTGGCCATTGCCTGGGCAGCAAACAACCCGCGCGTCAGCACCGTCATCACCGGCGCATCGGGCGTGCCGCAGTTGCACGACAACCTGGGTGCGCTGGCGCTGCTCGACAAGTTAACGCCTGAGGTGATGGGGCGCGTGGAGGCGGTGACACAGGGCTTGGCGGCGTAGTCAACAGCCTGGTCGAGTCTTTGGATGTCTGCGAACACCGCAACTACAACGCGCTTGTACGCAACCACTCTGCGGGGCCCAGGATGCCGAACCGCGTTTGCCGCGCAAGACTCGGCAGATCGTTGTCGCCAGTGACCTAGACCTGCGCACCGCTCGCAGCGGCAAGTTGCAAAAAAGACATGTCGGCAGGGTCGCGGCACAGCGGTGTGATGGGTGACCGCAGCGGGAGTTTCACCACGGTCGTGAAGGGCAAATAGTCCGCCAACAGTCCATCCTGGGCCAGCGCACTGAGTTTGAATTGGGGGTCGTCGAGAGCGCGCAAAAGCTCCTGCGTCGCTGCGTTGGGCAAGGTGAGTTGGTTTTTGTCAGTCAGCTAGGCGTGCATGGCGATAGTGGAAAGTAAGGAAGCATTACTTTGACGTCGCAAAAACCGCGCTGCCTCGGTCAGTTCTGGTTGCGAGAACCCTGGGCGCGCTGTCCCGGATGAAAACGGGCAACGCATGACGTGAAGCGATGCCTCAAAGCGGTGACGCACAGTGTGACGGCGCAGGCCAACGATCCTTTCAAAAAGGAATGGCATGTGATCTGCCATACTGTCACCCACTTATTCACCCACTTTGTCACCCAGGTTGTCACCCAACTGAGCCCCCATGAACATTGCCCTGACCCTCGACAGCGCTGGCCGCGTGGTGCTGCCCAGTGAAACGCGCCGCTTGCTGAACTTGCGCGCGGGCTCGCGCTTGCGACTGACGGTGGTCGCCCAGCGCATCGAGCTCACGCCCGAGCCCGAGCCCGATGAGGCCTTTGGCCTCTCGCCCAGCAAGCGCCGCGTGATGCTGCCCACAGGCAAAACCACAGACGCTGGCGCGGCCACGCGCGCCGAGCGCGACGCGCGGGCGCTGCCGCGCAAGTTGCGCTAACAGCTGCTGTGGCAAAGGCGGTGAAGGCACTGACGAGCGAGGCTGGCGACCCCGCCGCCGCTGTCAACGGCATGACATTGTTCGACACCTCCATCGTCCTGGCCTCGCTCGACCCCGACGAGCCGCAACACCTCGCCTGTGACGCCTTGCTGATGGCGGGTGATGGTTTGCTCTACACGCATGCCCTGGCGGAGACCTTCTCCATCCTCACCGGCGGTCGCCAAGGCAGGCGCTTGCGGCCATCCGCTGCTACCGCGCTGATTCAACAAAGCGTGCTGCCCTGCGTCAAGCTGGTGGCGCTCAGTGGCGCGCAAATGCTCGCTGCGCTGGGCGAATGTGAAGCACGCGGCGTGCGCGGCGGCGCGGTTGACGACCTCATGCACCTGATGGCGGCGCGCAAAGCGGGTGCGGCGCGATTGTTAACACTCGACGTGCGTAACTTTCAGGCTCTGGTGCGGCCAGGAGACCCGCGCATCGAAGGCCCTTGAGTCAACGGTCTACTCAACCGGCACCTCGCACCACCCTGTGCGCCGACACTTGGCCAGGCGTAAAACCATGCTCCAACGCAGCCAACAAGCTCTCGGCACGCGCCGAGTTGTCCGTGCCGTAGTTGCAAACATAGACATCCAAAGTCACGGCACCCAGCTCCGGCCAAGTGTGCACTGCCACATGTGATTCGGCCAGCAGAACCACGCCCGTGACGCCACCTTCTGGCCCAAACCGGTAGAAGACTTCACCCACCGGTGTGAGCGCTACGTCGGCCACAGCGCGCAAGCACAACGCACGCAGTGCTGCGGGTTCGGTCATGGCGGGATTGCTGGCGGCGCAGTCGCGCAGATCGGCCATGAGGTGCAGTCCATGCATGGCGGGATGATACGAAGGGCATGGCGTGCAGCACCCGCCCCCTAGAATTCCGCCTTCGCTTTTGACCAACCCAACTCCTTCGTCGCGCATGCCCGCCATCACTCCCCAAGACACCTCCTTGATGGCCAACGCCATCCGCGCCCTGGCCATGGACGCTGTGCAGCAAGCCAACTCAGGCCACCCCGGCGCGCCCATGGGCATGGCCGACATGGCGGTGGCCTTGTGGGGCCGCCATCTGCGGCACAACCCGACCAACCCCGACTGGAGCGAGCGCGACCGTTTTGTGCTGTCCAACGGCCATGGTTCGATGCTGCTTTACGCGCTCTTGCACCTCACAGGCTACGACCTCGCCATGAGCGAGCTGCGCAACTTTCGTCAGTTACACAGCAAGACGCCGGGCCACCCCGAAGTGGACGTCACGCCCGGTGTTGAAACCACCACCGGCCCCCTGGGCCAAGGCCTCGCCAATGCCGTGGGCATGGCGCTGGCTGAGAAACTCTTGGCCGCAGAGTTCAACCGCCCTGGCCACACGGTGGTTGGCCACAGCACCTACGTGTTCATGGGCGACGGCTGCCTGATGGAAGGCATCAGCCACGAGGCCTGCGCCCTGGCCGGCGCCTGGAAACTGAACAAGCTCGTGGCGCTGTATGACGACAACGGCATCAGCATCGACGGGCAAGTGGCGCCTTGGTATGTGGACGACGCGGGGCAGCGTTTTGCGGCTTATGGCTGGAACGTCATCGGGCCCATTGACGGCCACAACGTGGCGGCGGTCGATGCGGCCATCACGCAGGCCAAGACAAGCGCCACAAAACCCACTTTCATCATCTGCAAGACCACCATCGGCAAGGGCTCACCCAACCGCGGTGGCACGGCCAAAGCGCATGGTGAAGCGCTGGGCGCTGAAGAGATCAAGCTCACCCGTGCTGCACTGGGCTGGAACCACGAGCCCTTTGTCATCCCCGAGCGTGTTTACGCCGACTGGGACGGCAAAGTACAAGGCATCAAAAACGAAGCCGCGTGGCTCAAGACCTTTGCCACCTACAAAGCCGCGCACCCCGAGTTGGCGGGTGAATATCTGCGCCGCATGAAGGGTGATTTACCAGCCAACTTTGCCCAAACAGCGGTGGACGCGGTGATCACTGCGCATACCAAGGCCGAGACCGTGGCCAGCCGCAAAGCCAGCCAACTGGCCCTTGAAGCTTTCACAAAGGCGCTGCCCGAAATGCTGGGCGGCTCGGCCGATTTGACGGGCTCCAACCTGACCAATACGAGCAGCGCCACGGCACTGCGTTTTGACGCCGACGGCGTGCCCAACGGTGGCCGTCACATCAACTACGGCGTGCGTGAATTTGGCATGGCCGCGATCATGAATGGTGTGACCCTTCATGGCGGCTTCATTCCCTATGGCGGCACCTTCCTGACCTTCAGCGATTACAGCCGCAACGCCATCCGCATGGCCGCGCTGATGAAGCGCCGTGTCATCCACGTCTTCACGCACGACAGCATCGGACTGGGCGAAGACGGCCCCACGCACCAAAGCGTGGAGCACGCAGCGAGCCTGCGTCTCATCCCCAACCTCGATGTATGGCGCCCGGCTGACACGGCCGAAACGACCGTGGCCTGGACCATGGCGTTGGCCAACATCACGCGGCCCAGTGCCTTGCTTTTGTCACGCCAGAACCTGCCCTACTTGCCCAAATCGGGCCTGGACAACATCAACAAGGGCGCCTACGTGTTGGCTGAACCGGCTGAAGTGGGTTTGAAGAAAAAAGCGCAAGCGGTGATCCTGGCCAGCGGCAGCGAAGTGCAACTCGCCATGCACGCGCAGGCTGAGCTGGCCAAGAGCGGTATTGCCGTGCGCGTGGTGAGTGTGCCCAGCACCAACGTGTTTGACCGCCAAAGTGCGGCCTACAAAACCAGCGTGTTGCCACCCAAGTTGCCGCGCATTGCCGTGGAAGCGGGTGTGACTGACGGCTGGTGGAAGTACGGCTGTGCGGCGGTGGTGGGCATCGACAGTTACGGCGAAAGCGCGCCGGCGCCGGCGCTCTTCAAGCACTTCAAGCTCACCGCCGAAAACCTCGTCAGCGTGGTCCGCAAAGTCTTGTCCAATTAATCTCTTCGATCAATTTCAATCACCTCATCTCAGGAGTTAATTCATGACCATCAAAGTAGGCATCAACGGCTTTGGCCGCATTGGCCGCATGGTGCTGCGCGCAGCGGTGCAGAACTTCCCGGAAATCGAGATCGTCGGCATCAACGACTTGTTAGAGCCTGACTACTTGGCCTACATGCTCAAGTACGACTCGGTGCATGGCCGCTTCAAGGGCGATGTTGCGGTGGACGGCAGCACGCTCATCGTCAACGGCAAACGCATCCGCTTGACGGCCGAGCGTGACCCGGCAGCGTTGAAATGGGGCGAGGTCGGCGCTGACATCGTGGTTGAAGCCACGGGCTTGTTCCTGGACAAGACCACGGCGCAAAAGCACATCGACGCAGGCGCCAGAAAAGTGGTCATGAGCGCACCCAGCAAAGACGACACGCCGATGTTTGTTTACGGTGTTAACGATAGAACTTACGCGGGTCAGGCGATCATCAGCAACGCCAGCTGCACGACCAATTGTTTGGCGCCTGTGGCCAAGGTCTTGCATGACAACTGGGGCATCAAGCGCGGGTTGATGACCACCGTGCACGCGGCCACTGCCACGCAGAAAACCGTGGACGGCCCGAGCAACAAGGACTGGCGCGGTGGCCGCGGCATTTTGGAAAACATCATTCCGAGCAGCACGGGCGCGGCCAAGGCCGTGGGCGTGGTGATTCCCGAGCTGAACAAAAAACTCACGGGCATGGCTTTTCGTGTGCCCACCTCGGATGTATCCGTGGTCGATCTCACGGCTGAACTTGTCAAGGAAGCCAGCTTTGCCGACATCTGCCAGGCCATGAAGGCGGCGAGCCAGGGTGCCATGAAAGGCGTGTTGGGATACACCGAAGACAAGGTCGTAGCGACCGACTTTCGGGGTGAGGTCTGCACCAGCGTGTTTGACGCCGAGGCCAGCATTGCGCTGGACAGCACTTTCGTGAAGATCGTGGCCTGGTACGACAACGAATGGGGTTACTCGAACAAGGTGCTGGAGATGGTGCGCGTGGTGGCGT
>JAYVRO010000010.1:0-2732 GCA_043776165.1 Rubrivivax sp.
TCCATGCCGTTCAACCAGACCTCCCAGCCCAGGCCCCAGCAGCCCAGCGTGGGGTTTTCCCAATCGTCTTCAACAAAGCGCACGTCGTTGCTCTGCAGATCGAACCCTAGCGCTTGAAGTGACCCGAGATAAAGATCAAGGATATTGGCCGGCGCAGGCTTCAACACCACTTGGTATTGGTAGTAATGCTGCAAGCGGTTGGGGTTGTTGCCATAGCGGCCATCTTTGGGGCGGCGGCTGGGCTGCACATAAGCCGCCTTCCAGGGCTCGGGCCCCAGGGCGCGCAAGAAGGTGGCGGTGTGGCTGGTGCCTGCGCCCACCTCCATGTCATAGGGTTGCAAGAGCGCGCAGCCTTGTTGGTCCCAATAAGACTGCAAAGTGAGAATGATTTGCTGGAAGCTCAGCATGTTGGCGGGTGCAATGGCAGGTCAGCTGCGGGAAGCGTACGAGTTTACGGGGCATCACCTTCATGGCGAACCCGCTCGCGATCCCGCGCGCGATCCTTCATGACAGACACCACCAGCACCAGCAAAGCCAGAAGCACCAGTGGCCACAAACCCCAGCGCGCCACCCAATCGGCATAGACGGTGTTGCCCGTGCGGCCTTGAACCTGGCCTTGCAACGCACCGCGCGTGAAGGGCGGCAGTTGCGCTGTCACGCGGCCACGGTGGTCGATGATGGCCGTGGCGCCCGTGTTGGTGGCACGCAGCATGGGGCGCTGCAATTCCAGCGTTCGCTGTCGCGAAATATTCAGGTGCTGAGGGATGGCAATGGTGTTGCCAAACCAGCCGATGTTGCTGATGTTGGCCAGCACCGTGGGGGCTGCGGCCGCATCAACAAAGCGCACAGCCAGTTCTTCACCGAAGAGGTCTTCGTAGCAGATGTTGGGTGCCACGCGCTCTTGACGCACAACGAAGGAGGGTGCATTCATTGCGCCGCGCTCGAAGTCGCCCAGTGGGATGTCCATCATCTCAGTGAACCAGCGAAAGCCAGTCGGAATGAGCTCGCCAAAAGGCACGAGGTGGTGTTTGCTGTAGCGATAACCGCCGCCGGGCGTGGCGTCGGCAAGACTCACCACCGAGTTGGTGTAGCCACGCTCCAAGTCGCCCAGCGGCATGCCCACGAGCACGGCTTGGTTTGAATTGACAAAGCGCTGGTGCAGCGTGGGCCACAGGTTGGGCGCCAAGTCACGCAGTTGCGAAGGCAGGAGTGGGATCACCGTCTCAGGTCCCAGCACCAAGTCGGCCTGACTGCTCGTCAAGGCTTCGGCCGCCCAAGCCAGCGCCTCGGGCAGCAGCTCCGCGGCGAACTTTTCTTCTTGCGCCACGTTGCTTTGCAGCAAGCTCACGCTGAGCGTACCGCTGGCTTGAGTGAATGTGTAGGGCAGGGCAATCAGGGGCAGCAGCCAGCCAGCGCACAGGGCCAACAACAACGCCGCCAACAAGGCCCCACGTTGGCGCAAGGGCTTGCGCGCCTGCGCCATGAGCGCATTCGCGGCCCAAGCCGCCACAAACGCCAGCACGGCACCCATGCCATAAACGCCGATCCAAGGCGCCAGCAGGGCCAGCGCCGAATCGACTTGCGAATAACCACTGGCGACCCAAGGAAAGCCCGTGAAGACGAGGCCACGCGCCAGCTCGGCCAGCAGCCACAGCGCGGCAAAAAGCAGCGCGTCTCGCAGCACGTTCCCGCTGCGCCAGCGCGCATACGCCGCGCCTGCCAGCGCCCAGTAGAGCGACAAGGCGGCTGCCAACGCGAACACCGCCAACGCAGCCAGCCAGGCGGGCAAACCGCCATAGCGATGCATGCTGATGAAGAGCCACCACACGCCAGCGCACAGCCACGCTGTGCCGTAACACCAGGCCAGCCAGGCGGCTTGGCGCGGCGTGTTCAGATTCAGGCGCCACACCAAGAAGGCGGCGCTGACAATGGGCAAGGCCCAAGCTCCAGTGTTAACAAACGAAATGGTTTGCAGCGCACCCAAGGCGGCGAGCATCAAACCCCAGCCAGCCATGTGCAGCAATCCGCGCGCCTTCAATCGACCTCGGCGGCGTCGCTGTTGCCGGCAACAGCCTCGGCGCGCTCTACACGAAACCAGCGCACGGCCCCGCCGCGCGTGAGCATCACCGCCAACCGCAGCCCGGGCAGCACCGCCACTTCGCCGCGGCGTGGCACGTGACCATGTTCATGGGCGACCAAGCCGCCAATGGTGTCAAATTCGCCTTCAGGCAAGTGCGTGCCAAAAGCCTCGTTCACTGCCGCGATAGCCACATCACCGGCCACGCGGTGGCTGCCATCGGCCAGGGTGTAGATGCCGTTGTCGCGCTGCTCGTCGTCGAACTCGTCCTCGATCTCACCGACAATTTCTTCGAGCACGTCTTCAATCGTGATGAGTCCGGCCGTGTTGCCGAACTCGTCGATGACGATGGCCAAGTGATTGCGGCTGCCGCGAAACTCCCGCAGCAACTCGTTCAGGCGTTTTGATTCAGGCACAAAGACGGTCGGCCGCAAGAGCGTGCGCAGGTTCAATTCAGGCGCGCGCTGCAGCTTCAACAGGTCTTTGGCCATGAGGATGCCAATGACGTTCTCCCGCGCGCCTTCGTACACCGGGAAGCGCGAATGGGCCGTGGTGATCACCACGGCTAACAATTCATCATAGTCGGCGTCAATGGACAACAAATCCATGCGCGGCGCGGCCACCATCACGTCGCCCGCCGTCATGTCAGCCATGC
>JAYVRO010000011.1:0-35462 GCA_043776165.1 Rubrivivax sp.
CGCTGACGCCATCGTCGCCGCCGTGGCGCACCGCGAATACGCCGCGTTGACGATGGAAGACTTCAACAAGAAGTTGGTGAAGGGCGGGGCGTTCATTGACGTAAAGGCAGCTTTTGACCAAACCGCCCTCACAGGGGCTGGGTATCGCCTCTGGAGGCTGTGAGACTTCCCGATGGGCGCCGCACTGCCTGACCGCGCACCGGCGCTTGATTCGCGTCCTCTCGTTTTGCACGTGGTGTACCGGTTTGACACCGGGGGCCTGGAAAACGGCATAGTGAATCTCATCAACCGCATGTCACTTGGTGCCTATCGCCACGTGGTGCTCGCATTGACCGAGGTCGACAGTGGATTCAGTCGTCGCATTCAGCGTGACGACGTGGGTTTTATTTCGCTGCACAAACAGGCCGGGCATGCCGTCAAGCTCTATCCGCGCATGCTCAAGCACCTGCATGAACTGGCGCCGGCGGTGGTGCACACACGTAACCTCGCGGCCTTGGAGATGCAAGTGCCAGCGGCCTGGGCGCGCGTGCCGGCCCGTGTGCACGGCGAGCATGGCCGAGACGTCAACGACCTCGACGGATCAAGCCGCCGCTACCAGTGGCTGCGTCGCGCGTACAAGCCCTTTGTTCACCATTACGTAGCGCTGTCGCGCGACTTGGCGTCTTACCTGACGCAGCACGTCGGCGTCCCAACGCAGCGCCTCACACACATCTACAACGGCGTTGATGTCGCACGTTTTCACCCCACACCTGAAGGCGTTCGCCGACTAGCGGGTTGCCCTTTTGACCAGTCATCGCATTGGCTTGTTGGCACGGTCGGGCGTATGCAATTGGTGAAGAATCAAACCTTGCTGGCGCGTGCCTTCATCCGAGCCCTTGAGCTGCAACCGGCGTTGCGTACCCGTGCGCGTCTGGTGATGGCGGGCGACGGCCCGCTGCGCGCGCTATCACAGGCGCTTTTGCAAGATGCTGGCTTGGCCGATCTGGCTTGGTTGCCCGGCGAGCGAAACGATGTGCCAGAAGTCATGCGCGCCCTGGATTGTTTTGTATTGCCATCACTGGCCGAAGGCATCTCGAATACCATTCTTGAAGCCTTGGCAACTGCGCTGCCTGTCATCGCGACGGACGTTGGGGGTAACGCAGATTTGGTGCGGGATGGCCGCAGCGGTGTGGTGGTTGCTGCCGCCGACGTAGATGCCATGGCGCACGCCTTGGTAGCCTTGGCTAACGATCCACATCGTGCAAAAAGCATGGGCCGCGAAGGCAGAACCGATGTGTTGCAACGATTCAGTCTGCAGGCCATGGTGGACCAGTATCAAACGCTATATGACAACTTGCTGAGACTCCAGCCTCCAAAGAAATACTGATCACCATGTGTGGCATCACCGGAATCTTTGATACACGTGGGGCGAGAGCTATTTCGCACCCAGTGCTTCATCGCATGAACAATTCGCAGGCCCATCGTGGGCCTGACGAAGGCAGTTTGCACATCGAGCCTGGCTTGGGCCTGGGTCACCGACGTTTGTCCATCATCGACGTCGCCACGGGCCAGCAGCCCTTGTTCAACGAAGACCACTCAGTGGTTGTGGTGTTCAACGGCGAGATCTACAACTTCCAGGAAATCATTCCGCAGTTGCAGGCACTGGGGCATGTGTTTCGCACAAAAAGTGACACCGAGGTCATCGTGCATGCCTGGGAAGCTTGGGGCGAAGCTTGCGTACAACGCTTTCGCGGCATGTTCGCTTTTGCGCTCTGGGACCGCAATCAAAAGACGCTGTTCATGGCGCGCGATCGGCTGGGCGTCAAACCGCTGTACTACGCGCTGCTGGATGATGGCCAATTGCTTTTCGGGTCCGAACTGAAATCGCTGCTTGCTCATGGTGGCCTCAAACGTGACATGGACCCGCTCGCGGTTGAAGAGTACTTTTCGTTGGGCTACGTGGCCGAGCCACGAACGATTTTTCACCAGGCCAAGAAGCTGCCGCCGGCGCACACATTGACTGTTCGGCACGGTGGCCCCTTGCCCGAACCCAAAGAGTATTGGGATGTGCGCTTCACGGGTGGCAACCCCGTGAGCACCGAAGACGCGAGCGCCGAGCTGGTTCATAGGCTCAAAGAGTCCGTCAAATTGCGCATGATTTCTGAAGTGCCTTTGGGGGCCTTCTTGTCTGGCGGCGTTGATTCCAGTGCCGTGGTGGCGATGATGGCGGGCTTATCGGAGGGGCCAGTCAATACCTGCTCGATTGGCTTTGACGACCCACAGTTCAATGAATCGGCGTTTGCGCAAACAGTTGCCGACCGGTATGAAACGAGGCACCGTCTTGAGGTCGTCAAGAGCGATGACTTTGACCTCATCGACACCTTGGCGCGCCTGTACGACGAACCTTATGCCGATAGCTCGGCAATTCCTACCTATCGTGTGTGCCAATTGGCGCGCAAGCATGTGACTGTGGCGTTGTCGGGCGACGGCGGCGATGAGAGTTTTGGTGGCTACAGGCGATATCGCATGCACCTGATGGAAGAGCGCATGCGCAGCGCCCTGCCGACGATGCTGCGCAAACCCTTGTTTGGCATGCTGGGCCGCGTTTATCCCAAGGCCGATTGGGCGCCGCGCATGTTCCGCGCCAAGACCACGTTTGAGGGCATGGCGCGCAATGCAGTTGAGGCCTACTTTCACTCCGTGTCCATCTTGCGCGGCCCCATGCGCGATCAGCTTTTCAGCGACAGGCTCAAGCGCGACTTGGCCGGCTACAACGCGCAAGAAGTTTTTGACTTTCACGCCAAGCGCGCGGAGACTGACGATGCCTTGTCGATGGTGCAGTACCTCGACGTCAAGACCTACCTTGTGGGTGACATCAATACCAAGGTTGATCGCGCCAGCATGGCGCACTCGCTGGAAGTGCGCGAACCCTTGATGGACCACCCCTTGGTCGAATGGCTGGCAACCCTGCCCACCAGCATGAAAGTGCGCGGCAGCGAAGGCAAATACTTGCTTAAAAAGGCACTCGAACCGCACCTGCCACACGACATCTTGTACCGTCCTAAAATGGGATTTGCAGTGCCCCTGGCCAGGTGGTTTCGGGGCCCGCTGAAGCAACGCGTGCGCGACGCCGTGTTGGGTGCCCGTTTGGCCGAAACCGGCTGGTTCAATCGCAAGTACCTGGAGCACTTGGTCGATGCGCATCAGTCGGGCGCTAGTGACTACAGTGCGCCGCTTTGGACCTTGTTGATGTTCGAAGCTTTTTTGCGCTGTGTTGTCGACGACCAGCCCGCACCAGCCAGGCCTTCAATGGCCGAGGCGGTAGTGCCCGCTTGAACCTTGTGCGGCCTAGGTCTTGTCCATGATTGTTCGTGTTTTGCATGTTCTGGATCACTCGATCCCCCTGCACAGTGGCTACACCTTTCGAACCTTGTCGCTGTTGCGCGAGCAACGCAAGCTGGGTTGGCTAACATTTCATTTGACCAGCCCCAAACACACATCACCGTTCGTTGCAGAAGAAGACGTCGACGGCTGGCATTTCTATCGAACCCCGCCGGCTAAACCCGCTGTCCGGCTGCCTGGTCTGAATGAATGGGCCTTGGTGTCGCAGATCGAAAAGCGACTTCTCCAAGTTGCTCGCGAAGTCAAGCCCGATGTTTTGCACGCCCACTCGCCGGTGCTCAATGTCCTGGCCGCGCTGCGCGTGGGGCGGCAATTGGGCATACCCGTCGTGTATGAAGTTCGGGCCTTTTGGGAAGACGCTGCGGTGGACCATGGCACCACCACCGAAGGCAGTGCGCGCTATCGACTGACACGTTGGTTAGAGACCCGTGCGCTACGCCAAGTCGACCATGTCTTCACGATCTGCGAAGGCCTGCGCAGCGACATCGTTGCCCGCGGCATCGTCTCCAGCGGTGTGACGGTCATCCCCAATGCCGTCGACATCAACACCTTTGAGGTCGGTGGGCAGGCCGACCAGCAACTCGTGTCGAGTCTGGGTCTCAGTGACAAAACGGTCATAGGATTCATCGGCAGTTTTTACGCCTACGAAGGCCTGGATCTGCTGCTGGATGCGTTGCCTCGGCTTTTGCAGGAGCGCAGCGACGTTCGCGTGCTTTTGGTGGGCGGCGGGCCACAGGAAGCAGCGCTCAAGGCACAGGCCGAGCGCTTGGGCTTGGCACGTCACGTTGTGTTCACCGGGCGTGTTCCGCACAGTGACGTCAAACGATATTACGACCTCGTTGATGTCCTGGCCTACCCGCGACATTCGATGCGCTTGACCGAGCTTGTCACGCCACTCAAACCCCTGGAGGCCATGGCGCAAGGGCGCTTGTTTATCGCTAGTGATGTGGGTGGACACAGAGAACTCGTGGTGCACAAAAAGACGGGTTGGCTGTTCAAGGCCGGTGATGCCGGTGCGCTGGCTGAAGCAGCGCTGGCCTTGTTGGGGCAGCGCGATCAATGGCCTGCGCTGCGCGCTGCAGGTCGGCACTACGTTGAGTCGGAGCGCAACTGGGCCGTTTCAGTGGCCAACTACGTGTCGCCCTATGCCGCATTGACCAGGCTGGCGCCAGGGTGAAGCGCGCCGTGGGTGATCCACTTCGGGTACTTTTATTTTCAACGCTGTACCCCAGCAGCGAGCGCCCAGGGCATGGCTTGTTCATCGAAACCCGGTTGCAAAAATTGTTGGCCACCAGCCAGGTGCAGGCCAAAGTGCTGGCCCCCGTGCCTTGGTTTTTTTCGACCGACGCTAAACACGGCGAACGCGCTCGCATGGCACGCACGCCGCATCGCGAAACCTGGCATGGTGTGGACGTGCTGCACCCACGCTACCTGTTACCACCGCGCATTGGCCAAACCGTGGCTCCGGGCGTCTTGGCCTTGGGCGCGTTGCGAGCCTTGCGCGCACTCCAGCGTGATGGTTTTGACTTTGACCTGATCGACGCGCACTACTTCTATCCCGACGGTGTCGCCGCCGCCTTGCTGGCACGTTGGAGTGGCAAGCCTTTGGTGGTGAGCGCGCGCGGCTCGGACATCAATGTGCTGGGCCTGCACCCTGTGGCGCGACGCATGATGTGTTGGGCCATGCGTCAAGCCCAGGCCTCGATCGCCGTCTCGCAAGCCTTGGCCAAAATTATGGTGAAGTGGGGCGCTGATGCGCAGCGTCTACACGTCATGCGCAATGGCGTTGATCTGCTGCGCTTTGTCTCCAATGACAAAAAATCTGCTCGCCTAGCGCTTGACTGTGCAGGGACACCAATGTTGCTGTCGGTAGGAAATTTGGTGCTCCTCAAGGGGCACGATCGAACCATAGAAGCGCTGGCCGTGCTGAAGGCGACGCATCCCCTGGCAAGGCTGTACATCGCTGGTGAAGGCCCTGATCGCGCGGCACTGCAAGCACTGGCACAGTCGCGTGGCGTGGCCGACAGCGTGATATTACTAGGCCGCATTGCCAATGAAGAATTGGCACCCTGGTACAGCGCTGCCGACGTTTTTGTACTGGCTTCTCGCAGCGAAGGTTGGGCCAATGTTCTACTCGAATCGATGGCCTGCGGCACCCCGGTGGTGGCCACGCCGGTGGGCAGCGCGGCTGAGCTGATTGGCTCCTCTGGCGCAGGAGTTTTGGTCGATGAAACTGCGCGCGAGCCTTTGGTCAGCGCCCTCATGCAGTTGCTGAAAATGGCGCCCGATCGCGCTGTCGTTCGGCAGCATGCACAAGGTTTTGGCTGGGAAGAAACCACTCAAGCGCAACTGGCACTGTTTCGACAACTCACCAACTTGGAAGGCGTGCGCAGAGCGCAGGCGCCGCTATGACTGGTTTGACGTTGGCGGCGTTCACTTGAGCCACGAAAAGGCCATCGACATGCCCTTTCTTAAACCTGCCTTCAGTGTGCTGTCTCCAGCTGGCGGCCAAGCACGTCTGTCGATCTTGATTTTTCATCGTGTGCTTGCGAAACCCGATGCGATTTTCCCCGGTGAAGCGGACGTAGCGCGCTTCGACTGCATTTGCCGTTGGTTGCGCCAGTGGTTCAACGTGCTGCCGCTTGATCAGGCCGTGCGCCGCCTAGGCGAGGGCACATTGCCATCGCGTGCCGCTTGCATCACCTTTGATGATGGTTATGCAGACAACCACGACCTGGCACTGCCGATCTTGCTGAGCCACGGTTTGACGGCCACGTTTTTCATCGCCACCGGTTTTTTGGAAGGCGGTCGTATGTTCAATGACAGCGTCATTGAAATTGTGCGTAACACGAGCAAGGACAGCTTGGATCTGACAGGTTTGGAGATTGGTTTTGAAGTGCCGCTGGCAACGCGCAGCCACGAGCAAAAGCGCAACAGTATTGGGAAAATCTTGGGCGCGATCAAATATTTTCCGGTAGATCAACGTGAAGAGTTAACCAACAAGATTCGAACACTGGCCAGCGTGGCTCAGTTGCCCACTGATCTGATGATGTCGCACGAGCAAGTGCGCGCGCTGCGCAGGGCGGGCATGGGCATTGGCGCACACACCGTATCGCATCCCATCTTGGCAAGGCAAACCGATGCCCAGGCGAGGCGAGAAATCAGCCTGGGCAAACAGGATCTGGAAGACCTGCTCGGCGAGCCTATCAAGCTCTTCGCGTACCCGAACGGAAAGCCCAGCGAGGACTATTCCGCTGCCACCGTGAAGTTGGCGCGGGAAGCCGGTTTTGATGCCGCCGTCACAACGGCATGGGGCGCTGCGCAAGTGGGCTGTGACTTGTTTCAATTGCCGCGCTTCACGCCCTGGGACCGGTCACGCGGCAGTTTCGGGTTGCGACTGGCGCGAAATCTATGGAGCAGCGCCTGAGCCTCTCGGCAGCAAGCAAGCCGCCATGCCCCTGAAAGCGAGACACGCATCACTATTTGCTGCGCGCTGCAATCATCGAAAGCAGGGTGGGGTCTTTTGAAAGCGCGCCATACACGCGCTCTGCCATAGCTCGGCTACCGGCATCGGTGAAGTGCACCGTGTCAACAAAGTGGGTTGGATCGCCCGGGATGTTGTTCTCGCCGCCGATCAACAGCGCGCCCTGCGCACGCGCCACCGTGCTGATAATGTCGTTGTAGCGGCGATATCCCGCCAGTAGTCCACTCAATGACATGAACGGCATGTAAACAAAGGCCGATACGGCCGCCCGACTTTGTTGCTCGGGCGTTTGCGTGTCGCGGAGTTGTGTTGCGAAAGTGGCCACGGCAACCCGCGCGCCAGTCTTGTTGGCATCTTGCAGCAGGCCAGTGAGGTCGCGCCCGAAACCCGCGCCCAGCGTCTCGGTTCTGACTTTCAAGTGCGTTGAACTCGCCGTTGTCGCCGCTTGCTGCGCCTGCCGCACGCGCAAGTTCTTCAGCACCAATTCCCAGAGTAGCGAATGTCGTTCGAGCCAGCCCTGGCTGGCATCGGCCGCCGCGTCGGCTATGCCTTGCGCCACGGCCTGCGCTCTCACTTCGGCGCTGAAATCGTTGGTCGCGTGATAGACCACGATGAGGTCGGGTTTCAACTGCTGAACGCGGTGTTGTAGATTCAGGCGCGACGAGTCAACGGAGTAGCCAGGCACGCCGCCATTGACGAAGTCGAACGCCGTGTTGGGAAAGTCGCGTCGAAAGCGCTCGGTGACCAGTTGGGGCCAAACAGCAGCGTCCGCGCTGACTTCGGCACAAAAAGTGGTGGAGGCGCCAAGGAATGCCAGTCGAATCACCTGGCTGGGTTTAGGCTGTAGTATTTCGGGTCCGCGAAAGCCGACGCTGTTGATGGCAATGTTGGCGCTGCGAAAACCCGGCTTCAAGGTACGAAGCGGGATCGCGTCATCAATGCCGTACATGTCGGCGTAGCTTGTCGCCGTGCCGTACTTTAACCACTGCCGTGCCCGAGCAGTCCCTTCAGCCATGGCTGCCACGATTGCCAAGCCCAACAAGAGCAGCAAGATAAGCGCAAGCCATTGCGCTGCGCGGGTTGCAGCGCCTGGGCGAACGGCGGGAGTCTCCATGGGCGCTGTCAGGGCGGACGAGTTTTCGACGGAGGGTTCAGTCGAGGCTGAACATGCCTTCGTAGCGTCTCATCATCTCGGATGACTGCTGCTCTTTGAGTAGCAGGCAGTTGCCCACCGCAAGCACTTCAATCTCTGTCCCCATGAAACAGCGGAAGGCGTCTTCGGGTGTCGAAACAATCGGCTCACCTCGGACATTAAAACTGGTGTTCACAACGATAGGACTGCCGGTGAGGTCGCGAAAGCGACTGATCAGCGCGTGGTACCGCGGGTTGGTTTCAGCGTGGACGGTTTGAATGCGCGCCGAATAGTCGACATGGGTTACGGCTGGAATGGAAGATCTGGGCACGTTCAACTTGTCGATACCAAAGAGTCTTTGCTCTTCTGCGGTCATGGCAATGCGATGGCGCCCAAGAACGGCCGCCACCAAAAGCATGTACGGACTATCGCAATCAATGTCAAACCATTCCGAGACGTCCTCTCGCAGCACAGAAGGCGCAAAAGGCCGGAACGACTCGCGATACTTGACCTTCAGGTTGAGCAGCTTTTGCATCGTTGGTGAGCGCGCATCACCGAGGATCGACCGGCCGCCCAGCGCCCGTGGCCCGAACTCCATGCGCCCTTGATGCCAGCCAAGGGCTTTGCCGTCGGCCAAGGCTTGGGCACAGCGCTGGATCATGTCGCTTTCCGACAGCGTTTCAAACTTTGCGCCAGCTGCCAGCAAACGCGCCTCAATGTCGCCTATGCTGAACGACGGACCCAGGTAGGAACCCTTCATCCCGTCGCTCTGTGCATTGATCACTCGGGGCTCATTCTTAAACATGTGTGCGGCTACCAGAGCCGCGCCCAAGGCGCCACCCGCATCGCCTGCAGCAGGTTGAATCCAAAGTCGATCCACGACGTTTTCGTGCAGCAATTTGCCGTTTGCCACGCAGTTCAGCGCAACGCCACCGGCTAGACAGAGATTTCTTTGGCCAGTTGACTTGACAACACCCTTGGCCAGTTTAATGACAACTTCTTCAGTCACAGCTTGTACTGAAGCCGCAAGGTCCATTTCGCGTTGTGTCAAGTTGCCTTCACCGGCACGCGGTGGGCCACCGAACAATTCGTCGAAACGGCCATTCGTCATTGTCAAACCGGTGCAGTAATCGAAGTAGTCCAGGTTGAGCCGAAAGCTGCCGTCGTCTTTAACATCAATCAGATGTTCCTTGATCTTTTTGGCGAACCTGGGCTCGCCATAGGGTGCCAAACCCATCACCTTGTATTCGCCCGAATTGACCTTAAAGCCGGTGTAGTAGGTGAACGCGGAATAGAGCAAACCCAAGGAGTGGGGAAAGTGAATCTCCTTCAGCACCTCCAGTTGGTTGCCCGAACCCATGGCCAGCGAGGTGGTGGTCCATTCGCCCACGCCGTCCATCGTGAGTACGGCGGCACTCTCGAAAGGCGAGGGGAAAAAGGCGCTGCCCGCGTGGCTCAAGTGGTGTTCCGAGAACAGCAGTCGAGCGGACCAATCAACAGCGGAATCTAGGCCTTGTAGTTCCTTCACCAGCAAGCTTTTTTGGAAGAGTTTCTCCTTCAACCACAAGGGCAATGCCTGTCTGAACGAGGTGAAGCCTCGGGGCGCAAAGGCAAGGTAGGTTTCAAGAATGCGTTCGAACTTGAGGAACGGCTTGTCATAAAACGCGACATGGTCAATGTCCGAGGCTTGCAGACCTGCGATCGCCAAGCATGACTGGATCGCGTTGAGAGGGAACGCCGAATCATGTTTGGTTCGTGTGAACCGCTCTTCCTGGGCGGCCGAGATGATCTTGCCGTCGACGACAACGGCTGCCGCTGCGTCGTGGTAGTAAGCTGAAATACCGAGGATTCGCATGTGTCAAAACAAGGTGTATATGAACGGCGCGAGCGCCGAACCTTGCGCCAGGATCAGCATGCCACCCAAGAGCAACATGGCCAAAATGATGGGCAACATCCAGAATTTCTTGCGTGCTCTAAGAAATTGGAACAACTCGCGGATAAAGCTCATTCGGGGCTCCAACTAAAACTGGTTTGGCAAGCTGGCGGGGTCTGGCCCGGGTGGACTGCGCTCAATCCAGTAACTCTTCAGCGCAGGTTCAGACTTGCGCTTCATTGCATCGCGTCCAATAGCGCGGATGACGTACGCGGTGGGTGTGATAAGCGCAAAAAACATCAGTCCCAAAACCAGCGGACTCACGATGTGATGAAGGACTTCAGCCAGCCTCATCCACAGACGATTAAAAGGGCGCAGCACTTGCGGCAACAACAAAGTCAGCACCGCAGTGATGACCGACAGGGACAGTGGCCAAACAAACCAGGTCGCGCCCTTGGTCCATCCATAAAAAGCAAGAGCGGCAAAGAAAACAACAAAAACTGTGCCAAAGGAACGGTCGGAAGGGAGCGATGGGGGGGGGGCTTGATGCGATGTGGGGGAGGAGCTCACGGCGTCAACAACAAATTGAAGAGGCAAGGATCTTAGTGGTCAGAGCATGTGGCGCGGCATGGGCGCCAGTCCCTTTCGTAAGCACTATGCAACAGTATCGCGTGCGGCGCCGGAAGTGGACAAGCAATGGGGCCAAGGGGTCGTGGATTGACGCGGCAATTGGGCTCTCGCGGTCGGCACTGGTCCGGCGTAGCGGCCACAGATTGACGTGACTTCCTCACATCAAATCGCCAACTCTGCCAATAGATAATCGTTGTCCCCAGGTCGGGGAGTCATTGTGCAAAAAAAGCTGGGTAGGAGACAAAATGCAGACAAGCTGTGCGGTGGTCATCCCCGTGTACAACGAACGAGGCGCGATCCTCGAGACCGTGACCCGGTTGCAGGCCATTTGCTCGAGAGTCACTGACTACACGTTTGAAATCATCTGCGTCAACGATGGTTCAACCGACGGTACGGGCGACATCTTGGTTGACATCCCCGGCATCACTGTCATCACGCACGACGTCAATCGCGGCTACGGGGCTGCTTTGCGCACGGGATTGGACTACTGCGCGCACGACTGGATCTTTATCACAGACGCTGACGGCACCTACCCACTGGACGATTTCCCTAAACTCTTGCACGTTGCGCAATCCGATGTTGACATGGTGGTGGGAAGCCGCGAAGGCGCAGGCATCAGCGCCGACCCCTTCCACCGCATTGCGAGATGGTCGCTACGCAAATTGGTGCATGGTCTGACAGGCGTGATGGTGCCTGACTTGAACTCTGGCATGCGGGTGTTTCGACGCTCTCTTTATGCGGAATTTCGCCACCTTCTGCCCATGGGCTTTTCATTCACGACAACGCTCACTGTGGCCTCGCTTTATAGCGGGCGAAGGGTGCGCTACATCCCGATCAATTACGAACGACGCATAGGCCACTCCAATATCAAGCCAGTGAAGGATTTTCTTGGCTTTTCGATGTTGATCGTGCGTTTGGCCTCGTACTTTGAACCGCTGCGTTTCTTTCTACCTGCGGCCATGATCTTGTTCTTGCTGGGGGTCGCACGCGCGATTCGTGATGTGATCGTTGTCAATCAATTTGGCGCCTTGTCGGTCATCTTGTTGCTCACCTCATTTCAGATTTTTGTGCTGGGCGTGATTGCCGACGTGATCGTTCGCCGCTCCTTGGTCGTGCCCATTTCACCGCAACAACCTGACCGTCGCGTAGCCAGGCGGCCGCTGCCATCGCCGAGCGCGCTGAGCAGTTCGGCCGTCAATGTCAACGCCGGGGCGGTCCCTGGGCACGTGCAGGACTGACACGCCAAATTTTGTGATGTAGCCAAGGCTGCGTCGACGCCACAGGACAACACGCCATGTGTGGAATTTCGGGATGGATCTCGCGCCCAGGGGCTAGCCCTGATCGCGAGTTGTTGGTTCGAATTACCCGGGCATTGGCCCATCGAGGGCCTGACGCTGAAGGGGTGGTCATCGACGGTCCAGCAGGTCTTGGTCACAGGCGTTTATCGGTGCTTGACTTGTCCAGTGCCAGCAACCAGCCCTGGCGCGATGCCACAGGTCGTTGGCTCGTTGCTTTCAATGGCGAGATCTACAACTTTCGCGCATTGAAGGCAGAGTTGGAAACGTTAGGACACCGGTTCCAGACCCAAGGCGACACAGAAGTATTGGTCGAAGCCGTCAAGGCCTGGGGCGCTTCGGCGCTGGATCGCTTGCAGGGCATGTTCGCTTTTGCACTGTGGGACAGCGCGCGCCAGCGCCTCTTTCTAGCACGCGATCGACTGGGCAAGAAGCCGCTGTACTTCGCGCGTTTGCCCGACGGTGCATTGATTTTCGCGTCAGAACCGCGCGCTTTGGCCACACATCCCGCCTTGGCAGGTCGAATCGACCCAGTGATGCTGGCGCATTACTTGAGGCTGAACTACGTGCCCTGCAATGGCAGCTTGATGAGTGGCGTGCAGGCCTTGCCGCCCGGCCACTTTGCCGAGATGGAGCCTGGTGGTGAGTTGCGGACCAAGCCGTACTGGAACCTCGCCGCGAAATACCACGACAAGCGCAGCTTTCGCTCTGCCGATGTGGCCGCCGAAGAACTGACCGCCCTGATCGACACAGCAGTCAAGGATCGCCTCGTGAGTGACGTGCCTCTAGGGGCCTTTTTGAGTGGAGGCGTTGATTCATCGGCCATCGTGGCCGCCATGGTGCAGGCGCGAGCTGCTGAAAGCGTCTTGACCTTTACCTCGGGTTTTGTTGAAGACAGCTACGATGAGTCACCCATGGCTGAGCGTTTCGCCGCGCATGCGGGTGTCACGCACCGCACGCAAAAGCTCGACATGCACCAACTCGACTTGCTGCCTTCGATCCTTGCCGCCGCCGCCGAACCATTGGCAGACACGTCGGCCTTGCCGATGTATATGCTGTCCAAGTTCACGCGCCAGCACGTCACGGTGGCGCTCTCGGGTGACGGTGGAGATGAGTGTTTTGCTGGGTACGAAACTTATGTCGCAGACAAACTTCATCGTATCGCAAGTCATTCGCCACGTTGGCTGCGCGAGAAGTTGCCGGGCTGGCTTGATGGCGTGCTTCCCGTTGACCATCGCAAAGTAGGCTGGCCCGAGAAGCTTCGCCGTTTGAGTGCTGCACTGCCTTTGAATCCGCCGCGCGCGCACGCCTCTTGGCGGGACATCTTTTCCGACGCCGAACTTGTGGGCATGATGCAACCTGATTGGCGCGCTCAAGTTCAGGCCAGCTCCAGCAAGGGACTCTTTGAAGATTACTTTGCGGGGCACTTTGCCGCCGTGGAAGACTGCCATCCCGTTGACCAGGCAACCTACGTTGACATCAAGACATGGATGGTTGACGACATCCTGGTCAAGGCTGACAGGGCATCGATGGCTCACTCGTTGGAGGTACGTTGCCCTTTGCTCGACCACCGAATTGTTGAGTTTGCGGCGCAGTTGCCAGCCGATCTCAAGCTCAAAGGGCTGTCCAAGAAATTCTTGCTTCGTCACAGTCAAAGGGACCGGCTGCCGGACTGGCTCTTACATCGCAAAAAGCAAGGTTTTAACGCGCCTGTGTCCCATTGGATAGGTGGCCCGCTGCGTGACATGGCGCAAGAGATCTTGTTCAGCCCGGGCATGGCTCAATGGTTCGACTCCAAGCAGGTCGAACGGCTGTGGCATGAGCACCAGACCATGAAGCGCGACAACGGGTTGAAGTTGTTTGGATTGATGACAGTCGGGCTGTTCATTCGAGGACAGTGACCCGCTTTGTGTAGCGTTCCGCACAGCAAACCAAGGTCATTTTGGCGGCGGGCACGCCTTATTCACACGAGCCAGAGGGGTGCGACAGGACTGTCGGGTGCCAGTGACGGGCCACACCAATGCTGACATCTTGATTGATCAATCGGCAGTAAAACTAACCTAATAAATTGGGGAGTGTTCATTGATCGATCGCCGCGCGTTTACACTTTTTCCAGCACTAGCGGCAATTGCTGGTTGCGGTGGCGGCGATGCCGTTAACACCTCACCGCCGCTGGGTACTGATCCGCCAGCTCCGCCTACACCAGCCCCGGCACCGGTTCCAGCGCCAGCACCAGCACCAGCACCAGCACCGCCACCTTCGTCAGTACTGCTAGAAACACGAGGCAACAACATCCGGCCCGATGCTGGGGTGACGTCATTTTTCGGTGTTCCCGATCGTGTTGATCCCGCCAAGATGCTGCCGCCAAAGCCCTGGACGGTCTTCGAAGATGGCGATGTGATCGCGAAGAGTGCCCAGGGCGTCGAGCCGCTCTTTCTTCGAAAACTGCATGTTTATGGACATGTCAATGGCCTGTACCACGGCACGCCTGCGCTGGTGGGTGGCGCCATCGTGCCGATTTATCCTGACTTTGGCACTGACCCGCTGCTCAACATCATTCCGAAGTTCAAGAACTATCCCCTGCGGGCTGGAGCACGCGGTGAGGCCATCATGACGCCCTACACGACCTGGCATGGGCACACGCGTCGTAAAGACGACGGCACGCTGTCGAACAACCCCCGCATCCCAATGTGGGTGGGGTTGACTATGAACGGTTGGATGACCTACGCCATGCGTGATGGGACGGTGCTGTTGCCCTACAAGGTCAAAGCCATTGAAGAGGGCAGTTACGCCAACGACTTCACTTTCTTCACGCCCGATCGCAAGAAGTTCTACGTGGCCCACACGCACAAAGGTCGCTTGATCGAGGTCAACCGTGTGACCGACGACCCGGCCACGTGGGTCGAACGTGTGGTGTGTCAAATTTCTGGCTTGATGACCTCCTGCCGGGCGATCGGGCCCACGGTTTTCATGGTCGATCAAACCGGAAACCGCGTCCTGGCGATCGACCCGTTGACGGAAACAACGCCCCGCGTGGTGGTGTCAAAAATCGATTCACCTTTTTGGATCGATTACTTCTCAAACGGTGATCTGTGTGTGACTACCAATGTGAAAGCCACCTACCGCATCAACCCGGCCTCAGGTGCCGTCAGCACTGCAAAGCAACTTATGCCCCCCCAGTTTGTCGGCGACACCCGCACCTGGGTCACAGTGGACGTAGATCGACACGGAACCTTTGGTGAGGTCGACTCATTCGTCGTGATTCAAGTCCAAGGCGCCGGGAACATCGATCTGTTTCGGGTCCGTCCAGGAGGCCAGTATCAACATAGCCTGCGCAGCAATGAGGGTGCAGCGACCGTTGGTGATATCCGGTACGTGTCGGACTCCAACGGCCACTACCCCTGGGTGGCAGTGCATCATCCCGATGAAGGCTTGCTTGCCGTGCAGGGCTTTGCCAACCTCAATCTCGGCATCATTGCCGTGGCCAGCAAGGGCGACTCCTATGACCACGGCTTGCTTGGGGTCGGGCGGCAAGTCATTGCGTATGGCCAGGCGACACCATCGCCCAATGTCCCAAGTTTTACGGCGCTCATGGCCATCCAGGGTGGCAGTCTCGTTGGGTGCAGTTTGGACCACATCGGCGACATGAGCTTTGATGCGGCCGAGGCTTTCATTCGCGCAGGCATGATTGGCAGCGTGCCGCGCACCTTAGACAAAACTGCAATGCGCGGGGTCATGTACTACGCGTACCGAAACAGCCAGCGGTTTTTGCGCGAAGGCGACCCACTGATCAAGGCGCTGTTGGCTCGTTACGTGTAACCGGGGACTAGGGAGCAACCTCCCCATTCCCAGGTGAATCACGCAGTTCAAGCGCCACGCCGTGTGAATTCAAACTCCCGGCTGCCCGTTCCCAGCGCTGTGTGCCCGCTGAAACTTCGCGCCTTGATGAGCCCGGCTAGGTTGTTGGGTTGGAGGCTTCGTGCCGCCGCCACTTCGTGCGGATCGAAGCTTGGTCGTGTACTCACTGACGCAGCGCTCTGTTGTGGCGTGTCGATGGCTCCGACCCTGCTGGGGTGTCCCCTGTGGTCGCGGTGCTGGGCTACCACAGCAGAACCCCGGAAGCGCAGTACGTTGTCCGCGACCTGCAAGGGCAGGGGCATGGTGTCCAAGATGGCACCACCGGCTCCAGCGGCGCGGAACTGGTTGACTACAACAAACTGTGTAGGGCCTTCAAAGTCGGACACCAAGGTGTTGTTTCGCACCCGCAATTTGAACCCTCGACCCAGCGCAAATTGTGGCCCGCGTGATGGGCCATCGCCGGCAGCACCTTCGGCGGCATAGGCAATGAAAGTGGCGCTGCTGTTGTCGGATCGAGCGCCATAGCGCATGAGGTTGCCGACGATGTCGACATCACCTCCGTTGGGCGCATCGACGAGGTACGACGCTGGACAGTCGGCCATGTCAAACCGATTGCCCCAGATACGCGTGACCAAGGCCCGGCTCTTGAGCATGTGCGCCTTAGCGAGTTCATTTCCTGGCGTGAAGGCGATGTGATTGCCGAAGAATTCCAGCGTCTCGACCTGCACGTACAGGCCGTGGGCTTGTTCGCCAAACCCGCAGTCCATGATGCGGCAGTCTTGGATCCTCAGCGCCTGACCAAGGCCGCCGCCGGCCACGGCGTTTTGGCAGCGCAAAATCTGACATCGTTCCAGTTTGATGGTGCGGCCAGGGAATCGATCTTTTATGCGCACCCCGGCTTCGCCGCTGTTGTATGCAGCCCTGTTGTCGCGAATCACAAGGTCTTGCAGGCAGACCTCGCCCGCGATGGGTGCGAGCAAGCTGGCGTGTATTTGCAAGACATCTCGCTCACCCGAAGTGCTGCGAAAAACTGGCGGTTGATAGGGATCCAGAGCCTTGAGTGTGCAAGGAAATTGGATCTGGGCAACCGGGGAGGGGCTGCCATCCAGATAGGTTTCACGGAACATGCCTGGAGTCACGTCAAACGTTGCCCCAATGAGTTCGACCTTGCCGATGGGAGCGCTGCCGGCGGGTGAATTGCCCTGTACCGCAGTCGAAAGCGCGTGCAAAGTGTCCCAAGAATCCAATCCGTGGCGGATGCGCGAGCGCTCTGGCGCGACACGACCCGCTGCCGATTCGTATGCAAGAGGGGCGGTCGGCGTGGCCTGCAAAGACCCGAGCAAAAGGGCAGACAACCCATGGCGCCGATTCATGGCTGCAACCCGCTTTTGCTGCACTCAGTTAGGAGATCCCTGGGCGACTGCTTGGGCTGACGCCAACGCTGCCAAAGCACCATTAAAGTCACGACAACCAGTGCCTGTGTAGGCAAGGCATAGCGCGAGCTTGCGCCTTGATCAAACAAGGCCTGAACGATGGATGCGCACAGTACCACCAACATGATCGCCGTCATGGCGAGGTCCCATTCCCAGCGTCGGCGCAAGCCTTTGGAGATCAGGGCCCCCACGGCGGCCAGAACGAACAAGACATTCGCCAGCCGCAAAAACTTGTGCTCCACCCACCACAGGGCCTGCAGCGCGTCGGCTACTGCTCCAGGCTGCAATAATTCGGGCTTCCAGAAAATGGGTACGGTCCAGAAATCAACCCAGGCGCTGGCCACGCTGCGCAAATAACGCGCCGGAAAGCGCAAGAAAAGTTCCTTGCACATGCCTTGGAGTTGGCGAGAGGTCTCGGGCAGCGTCCAACCCGTTACACGTTGAATCTCGGGCCAGGCATACCAGACTGTGTTGCGTGCGTGCCCCGCTTCGCGGACGCGTTCATCACGTGTTTTGACCAGGACGTCGCGTAGACCAGCGTAATGGTCAGAGGCTTCTTCAAAATAGTTGATGGCGTGGTTGGACAGACCAAAGCCGGATTGCGTGGACAGCGTGAAATTGCCGGTCTTTGCCTGCAACACCGCGCACCACGACAAGATTACCGCCACCAAGGGAACAAGCACCCACAGTGCCTTTCGCAAAGCACTGGCGCTGGGCATGTGCAGCCCGCTTGTTGCCAAGATTGCCAGCAATGGCAGCAGCGGAACAAAGTAGATAAATTGGGGCCGCACCAACACAGCATAGGCCGCAAGCAGGCTCAGCAAGCCCCACGCGGGGTTCTGCGGGTGATGACCATTGAGACCTTGATCGCGACGGAGCAAGTGGAGCGCCAAAGCGACAACGGCCAGCACGCTGAGTGTCGACAAGGTTTCGGTGAGCAGAACGGTCTCTTGGTAGATCTGTTGCAAGTTGAGGTCATAGCTCAATCCGGCCACGAAGGACAAGCCGACACTGCCCGTCAGCATCCAAGCCACGGCAAACAGCAAGAGCGAAATCAGCAGACCGCATGCCATGTTGAACAGCATCAAGGCCTTGGGCGCATCGACACCTATCAAGGCCACGACTGCAGGGTAACCGGGCGTGCGACGGCCCATTCCCGTGCTGAAGTCTCCGCTGAGCAAATCGCGCGCTGCTTGTAGGTATGTGCTGGAGTCTGGGTACGACACAGGGGGGTGACCGCCGAGCAGTAAGTAGCGCAGCGCCAAACCCAACGCAACCAAGGTTAGGCAGGCTCGCAGGGGAGTCATCTGTGGCATGTGCATCAGCGAAAGGTCGTCGGAGTGGCGAACGCAGATTTCTCCGACATGAGCCAAAGCAATCCAAACGGCAGTGAAATCAGCAACGGCAGCAGGCCCCAAACGATGGACAGTGCCAACGCTGACTCCATGCCGACACCAATACCGGCAAACAGGCCCACGATGCCGACTTCACGCACACCCCATCCGCCCAACGAAATGGGGAGTACGGCAAGAAGCAGGGCGCCGCCGACCAGCGCGACATAGGTCAAGAGCCCTGCAGAAATGCCCAAGCCCAAGCCAATCATCCAAGCAGACGTCAGCCCCAGCAGGGTGCCCAGAACACCTAGAAGCGCTACCTCGAAGGTTGCCCTGGGAGAACGAAAAAGCGCGCTTAGTTGCAGGCTCAGTGCTTGCACCAAACTCATTGCGCGGTGTTGTGGCCAGCGAAAACTTGCGCGTTGAAGCGAACCCAATACGAGCAGCCCAAGCAACAGGCAAGGACCGGCGGCCACCAAAAGCCAAGCTTGGGTTGCCGGGAAACCCAAGGGCAAGCTGGGCACAGAAACTGAGATCATCAAACCCATCAGCACCAGCCCTGTGCCGCGCTCAATGGCCACGCTGGCGAAAGCCATGCCAGGTGCTGTACCCAGACGATTGAGGGCCCAGATTCGGTAACCGTCGCCGCCGATGGAGGTAGGCAGCAATTGATTCAAAAACTGCCCCACCAGCACCCATCGGAGCGCCTTTGATGCCGGCAGTTGTCCACCCATCAGGTGCACTACCCTGTGCCAGCGCCAGGCGTTCACAAGCAGTTGGGCCATGAGCAACAAGGCTGAGTAAATGAGCAAGTGCAGGGAGATACCGGACGCCGCTTTAGCCAAGCGTTCGAAGTTGACCGAATGTCCGATCCAAGCCAACAGGGAAAGGCTCATCAACAGCTTGAGCGCGAACGCGACATGCCTGTTCATGCGAATCAGTTGGTTAGCCCAGCTGCGGTGACTGCTGCCACGGTGCTCTCAATGCGCTTTTCGTCTTTTCTTTGACGAAATACACTGCTGCACCCACTGCGGCAACGAGGTAGTACGGCACGTCCCAAAACGCCAAGTCAAGAAAGGCGGCGCCCACTGCATAGCCAACGATGGACACCTGGACCATGGTCCCCAATTGGCCGGCCCACAGCAACGTCGCGTTTGTGCGGGCTTGCTGACGCAAAAAAACACATTGGCGCCAAACTGCACCCCAAAAAGTCAGGAAGATTGCTAAACCAATGAAGCCTTGGCTGCCAATGACCTGAAAGTAGATGCTGTGCGGCACCAATACCAGCGTGGGAAGGGGTGAGTACTTTGCTGACGTGCGAAGGCTTTGCCACTCAAAACCACCCGCTAGCGGGAAACGATCTTTCGCGATGTTGTAAGCGGTTTCCCAGGTATAGATACGGAACATTGCCGACGCGTCGTCTTTGTATCCCCCCAGGGTGTCCATTTTGGCAACCCACTGGGCCGGCATTGCGGGGATGGCCACTGCAATGATGACCACCGCAAGGGCCAGCAAAACCAACTTGTTCTTGCTTCTTAACCAAAGAAAAATTCCCATGGCCGCGAGCGCCAGCATTGCACCTCGCGAGTACGCGCCAAGCACTGCCACCATGCACACGCCCATAGAGGCAAACAGCAGCCAACGCTGCCAACGTTTAGTGACCTGTTGAGACAGAAAGTACATCAAAGGGATGATCATCACCAATCCAACACCCAAGGAGTTATTGCCCTCCATGACGCTGTCGGGTGGCCCGTTGACCATGTAGTTGCCGCCTGTGGCGATGACAAACAACCCGCCTTTGACGCCATAGAAGCCAAGGCTGAACACAAGCATGGCGACCAGCGCCAAGACATGTTCGCGTGTGTTCATGAGCACCAGCAGCACCAAGGTCATCAAGTAGATCTTGAACACCCGGATCTGATAGTCGAGCGCCTCGTCGAACTCCAGCGCCGTCAGTGTCGTTAGACATTGCCAAGCGAAAAACACACATAGACAGGTCGCGACACCCCCGCCCTTGACCTGGCGATGTTCTTTTGTCACGAGGATCCCCAACAACGTGACTGCAGCGATGAGTTGCGCCGACGGGAAGTTGTACGCGATGCCGTAGGTCAATCTGTGCGGGTTCATGACGCCGAAAAGTACCCAAGCCAATGCGCCAATGAACGGGCGCTTGATTGCCAAGACTGCGGCAGCAAACAAGATGCTTAAAACCAAAAGATCGCGGAGTGACACCAGGATTCACACGTTGTTAGCCTTGCATGCTAGCCAAGTCAACGATGCCGCGAATTGCGGCGCATGCAACGAAAAGCAGATTTCGGAAGTAGTTGGGGCCCGCTCCTAGTTCTTCAAAAGCAAAGCGCGATGCCAGGAACCGAAAGGCGTTGCTCTGTCCCATTGGTTGACGCCCGGTGACCTGACAAGACTTTGCCCGGTTCTGGCCCAGTGTCTGCTTTCGGCGTTAGCGGCGAAGAAAACTTTTGAAACAATTTTCCGGTTGCCCCCCCTATCGAGGTGGTGGCGCGGCGCTACTTGGCGCGGTAACCTACTCGTGTACGTTGGTCGCTGTGCTAACCCATGGGGTCGAACGTTTGGGCCACTGAGCCCACGTCGACCTTGGCTTCAGTTCCGACGGCGTGGAGTCCCTGCTGGCCGCATCGCTAGACATTTGCTAAACGCGAATCCTAGGAAATTCATCAAGGTATTATCTGTGATCCGCAAGTATGCCTCCATCTTGAGTACCGCGTTGGCTGTGTCGTGCCCGGCAGGCGCGGTGCTGATTGACCGTGGCGGTGGATTGATATACGACAATATTTTGAATATTACTTGGTTGCAAGATGCAAATTATGCTTATACTCAAAATTACAGTCAACTCCAATTTGGGAAGTATTTGTCTTGGAGTGACGCAGTTTTATGGGCAGACCAGCTAACTTATTTCGACAGCGTTCGAGGTGTTACATATAGCGATTGGAGATTGCCAAAGATTTCACCGCTGAATGGTGTTTCTTGGCAGTTGCAAGTCAGCACGGGTGGCGACCAAGACGATGGTTATAACGTCAGTGCGCAGAATACCTTGTATGCAGGTTCTACTGCAACCGAGTTACCTTATATGTATTTCAACAACCTTGGAAATACAGCGCGGTGCCCAGCCATCGGTGGCTTCGAGGCTTGTAGCATCGCAGGGCTTGAATCTTTTACACTGAATACTGGCGTGTTCATCAATATGGAGAAGGTTGGGTATTGGACAGGTAGCAATGATGGATTACCATTTGTCGACGGCTGGGGCCTCGATATGGGGCACTCCTGGGGGCTTCAAGGGGCTTTCAATGCGACTCAGCCACGAATAGCATGGGCAGTACGCGACGGTGATGTCGCCGCTGTTCCTGAAGCGTCATCACGGGTATTGTTGCTTTTGGGGGTAATGACATTGTTTTTCCTGGGAAAGATGGTGAACGTCAAAGTGCCGAGAATTTAATGGCATCGATAGATTATATCTTTCTAGAATAAAATTTAAAGCTTCAATACAGTAAAATTATATTATTTCAATAGCAATAGTATCGTTTACAAGTTAAAAGTTTGTGAGATTAATTTAATATATGTATCTAAATTATACTTGCCGCAAGGAAGTTTATGTATAAAATACTAACGACTATTCTGATTGCATTTTTATCCAACTCTGCATGGGCTTTGGATATTTCGGCGCTCACATCCGGTAGAATAACCGGCAACCAAACTTTTACTGGTGCTCTTGGTTTGGATTTTTCTGTGTTATCTTCTATTTTTGTGACAGAGATTGGAGCTTATGACTCAGATCAAAATGGGTTTGTAAACCCAATTCAAGTCGCAATTTACAATAGAGATACGCAGACACTAGTAGCACCGCCGACAAGCTTTTCAGGTCAAAATCAGACGTTGTCTGGAAAATATAGATACGCGGACGTCGCAGATTTTCTGCTGGCGCCTGGAAATTATTCTGTCGTTGCGGTTGGATTCAGTGGAGCTGACCCGAATGGCAATTCGAATGCAGGTGGCAGTTCCCCCACGGTCGATACCGGTGGTAGTCAAATAGGTTTTGTTGGATCCGGTCGGTGGATAAATTTATCAACACTCGTCTATCCAACGAACGTGGATTCCGGTTTTCCAGTTCCGTACGATTCAGCATCGTTCAGGTTTACAAGTGCAAGCGCCGTGCCGGAAAGATCAGCATCAGTCTTGATGTTCTTTGGGCTACTTGTATATGTAATTATTTTCCGTAGGAAAAAAATATTTGTATCTCAATGACACCGAATTCTGAATCTGGGAAAAATGTTTCGACAAAGTTCTAGGGATTGTCTGTGTCCACACCCCGGTAGCCCAAGTCCACGACGTCCTGTTTGTGCTTGCGTTGCAGGTCTTGCAGCAAGTTGGTGGCGTTGCTCGAGTTGTTGGGCCAATGTGTGACCGCCCGAGTTCGACGCCAAAACCCGATTCCGAGTCGTTTTCCAATCGTGACTTCAATGAAATCAACGACTTGGCGGTGCCCGTAGAAATTGGCGTAGTGGCAAGGTATTTAGGTAATAGTGATGGCAAGTGACATCTAGAGCGATATACTCGCCCCATGTTCCTCAAGCCCACGCGCTCTGGCGGCCACACCTACTTGCAGCTGGTTGAGTCCTTCCGCAATGAGTCTGGCCAGCCTCGTCACCGCACGGTGGCTACGCTGGGTCGATTGGATGAGACGGGCGGCGGCGTGGATGCACTGTTGGCCGGTTTGCTGCGCCACAAGGGCATTGCTGCTTCCTCGGCCTCGAGCGCCGCCCCGGCGCAGTTGGAATTCGACGCCGCCTTGTCGTTCGGGGACGTCTGTGCACTCGATCAGATCTGGTGCGAGCTGGGCTTTGATGCGCTGGCGGGCGTATTTCGCAAAGCCCGTTTCACCACCGCATTCGAGCACGCGCTGCGGGTGATGGTCTTTAACCGGCTGTGTGATGCCAACTCCAAGCTCGGTGTGCTGCGCTGGCTGCAAACGGTCTATATGCCGCAGATCGACACCGCAGCGATCACGCACCAACAGTTGCTGCGCAGCATGGACGCGCTGATGGATCACCACGCCGATGTGGATGGCATGGTGGCGGGCTTGCTGCGGCCCTTGGTGGACCAGGACATGCAGATGGTGTTCTACGACCTGACAACCATTCGTGCGGCGGGCCTGAGTGAGCAGCTTGGCGATGTGCGCCAGTACGGCTTGGCCAAGGAAGGTGTCATTGCTCGCCAATTCATGCTGGGTGTGGTGCAGACGGCCGAAGGCTTGCCGATCTACCACGAGGTGTTCGACGGCAACCAGGCCGAAGGCCCCACCTTGCTGCCCACGCTGCGCAAGGTGCTGGAGCGCTTCCCGCACATCAGGCGGCTGATCGTGGTGGCCGATCGCGGCTTGCTGTCGCTGGACAATCTGGAGGAGCTGGGCAAGCTCAAGTTGTCGGCGCATGCAGGCCAAACCCAGGCGTTGGAATTTATCCTGGCCGTGCCGGGGCGGCGCTACAGCGAATTCACCGAGGTGTTGCAAGCCATCCAGGCCAAGGCGGGCGCCGCGCAGCAAGAGATCATCGAAGAGGCCCGCTGGCAGGGCATGCGTCTGGTGGTGGCGCACCACCCGCAGCGTGCGCTGGAGCAAACGCTGTTGCGCAACGAACGCATCGCGGCCCTGCAAGCGCAAGCGCAGGCGTGGGCGGGCAAGCTCGATAGGCAGGACGCGGGCGTGAAGGCCAAAGGGCGCAAGCTCTCGGACAGCGGCGCCAAGGCGCGGCTGTACCACGCGGTATGCGAGGCTCATCTGGCCAAGATCGTCAAGGTCGATCTGAAGGGCGAGCTGTTCACCTACACGGTGGACGAGGCGGCCAAGGCGCAGGCTGAGGTGATGGATGGCAAGCTGCTGTTGGTGACCAACGTGGCAAACCTCGAGCCACAAGAGGTGCTCAGCCGCTACAAGGCGCTGGCCGACATTGAGCGTGGTTTTAGGGTGCTGAAGTCAGAGATCGACATCGCACCGGCATACCACCGGCTGCCACAGCGCATTCGTGCCCACGCCATGTTGTGCTTCCTGGCGCTGATCCTGCACCGGGTGATGAGGCACCGGCTCAAGCAGGCCAAGAGTGAACTCAGTCCCGAACAGGCGCTGGCGCAATTGCGCCGTATCCAGCGCCACAGCGTCAGCGTCAACCGCGCCGTGCCCGTGACGGGGGTATCCACCATCAACACCCACCAAGCCAGCGTGCTGGCTGCATTGAACGTCAAGAAACCCGCCTTCGACGCCCAAATGTCGCTGCTGTAGTGGCAGCCTGAAGGGGCGCTCCTATGCAAATCAACCATTTACAGCGTTTGGTGTCGAACTCGGGGGTTCCGCGTGCTCGACCGGGCTACCCGCAGCCGAGAGCGCACCCCTCCGATGCTGAGGCTGGCCTTGGGGCTCGATGGTTGACGGCATCACAAATTAACGCGCAAAGAGCCCGAAATAGGGCGCTAAGACTTGCTAAATCTGAGCCCAAGGTAGCCGGGCCGTAAGCACCACCAAGGGGCGGCGAGGATCGACCATGCCGTCTAGAGGGGCGCGGAAAAAACCCGGTGTGCTCAGGCTCCGAATCCCTTAGAAATCAACTCTCCATAAAACGATTCTTGGGGGATCTGGGTAACCTCGTTTGCCCCTGATCGCTAGGTTTGACGCAGGTAGTCGGGGTTTTGAAAAGTTGACTACATCGCGCAGAAAATAACAGTAAAAAAGTTTATAGTACCATGACAAACAGTCAAATATTAGCAATAAAGCGAGATATTATTTTCCTACTGTATAGTAAGTATTTAAAGCCGTGTATAAACCTAATACTTTTGATATGAAATAGAATTGATCGTTGGATGTCGCCGTTATTTAGTGCAATAAAAGACAAGTCATGATAAGCACGCGAAAGCCTCACTTTAATCGCAGAGCGGATGTCGTTCGGAATGTCGCAGCTTAACATTTTCATGTACATATCTATATAGCCTTCTCGGTAAGAAGCGGATTTTGATCTTGAATTCTGAGTGTCATTAATAATAAATGTTGGAACATCAACAACACCTAATTTTCTCCTCGCGGTGCAAAGACAAAACGCAAGCCAAGTCCATTCCGCCAAATCGTGATAATCATCGAAAAATTCTTGCCCTATAGATGAACTCCGAAACAACGCGCCACACGAAGCAAGCCAATTTTGATGGAATAATGATTTTAACGGATTCAACACAACGGAACTTAATTCGTCGTGGACACAAAAATCACCATCAAGCGAGCGACGAATACCGTTCGTGACAATAAAATCAACTGAGGGAGTGCCGGACAACGATTTAAGTCTCGTCAGAAGCGCGTTTTCTATATACTCGTCATCATCATCCAAGAAACAAAAAAAATCGGATGTCACGAGTGAGCGACCGAAGGCAATCGCTAACGGCAAAGACGGAGTCGCAAGCTGATGGACAAAAACGTTTTTCCGACTACGCAGGGCTTGGATCACAGTTGAATCAAAAAGCGATCCATTCACGCAAACGAGTATCCTCAATTTGTATTCAAAGCGATCAGTACCAATGCTGTCCACTGCGCGAAGAAGTGCCGCTGATCGCTCAGCAGTCGCCATCGTCGGGATAATTACATCTATACTAAACATGTGGTATCTCTGCTTAGATAGAAATTTACAATTTGGTCGATCGCTTAATTTCTCCGATGTAGATTTGATATAATCCTAAACCTAAAAACTCCATGATTGAATAATATATTCCATCTAGTCCAATTTTTGACAACAATCTGAGCAATTTGGGCGCGCTTAGGAATCTGAATATTCCAATATAAAAGAAATCGAAAATAAAGGTAGATTGATGTATTTTCTTCAACGAAGAAAATTTATCTCGTACCTGTTTTGGGGTAAGCCAATTCTCGATCGGTTGTTGTCCTTGATCACTACGATCCCAGATTTCTCTCAGTTTGCCATTCGGTGTTGTGAGAACAAGAAATCCACCTTCACGCAGTAAATGACTAACTGTCCTCGAAAATAAATCATGATCGGGAATATGTTCAATAACTTCTGAGCTCACCACTAAATCAAAATTTTCAGCTGGTCGCCATTCGAGGATGTTAGCCGAAATGAATTCAACATCAGGCCACTCGGTAGAAGCTTTCTTTACTGCATCTGTAGATAGATCAACCCCCGTCACCGCTCCAAACTTCAACAGCTCAGAAGATAACCAGCCTCTGCCACAACCAAGGTCACAAATCTTGATCTCGCGCTTAGGTAGCATCGGCATGATCTTAGCGATCGCCGACAAGATCTCTGACAGTCTAATTATCTCGTGAGGACTAAGTGAGCTTTTGTGTTCAGCCCAATATTTATTATAATACTCTCGATGTTCTGATAACAATACTTCATTTGACATTTTAACTACATTCTAAAATGATGCTTGATGAATATTTAAAAACGCTTTAGTATTGAGTACTATTTACAAATAGTAAAACCGTGTGCATCTGGAGCGAACCAATAGTCGATGAATGAATTTAAAAAAGAGTTCAAGGTTTTAATATCTCAGTAGAACAAAAGTTGAGAACAATCGATTCTTGACGCATTTCGCATTAAAAATTGCGGTGATGTTAAGAAAATAGAAATTATAAGACACGGGATGAAAGCATGGCTATGGGTGTGCAGTCGCTCTTTCGTGATGTATTTGCCAAATTCGATAAAATAGTCTTTGCGTGGTAGGTGTCGGTTGTCCGACTCTTGCTACCTCGGTCAATCAGCATCATTGTCGGGCATGGAAATTTACTTTTATAGTGAATTCGTAGCTTTTTTTTCGATATTTAAGATCATAGTTATAGTAGCTCAGATTCAACAAATAAGAAATGCGGCAAGATAAACTTGAAATTTAATACTGTCTGATGTTTGTTAAAAATGCACAAAAATCAAATACAATCGGCAACTAGTTTTCGGTCAACATTTATTTAATGAGGTAACAATAATTTTGACGTTGCCTATTAAAATATTTGACAGAGGCAATAATTTTATTATTTCAATAAAAATCTATATTATTAAAAAGCAGTGAATTTATTTAAATTTTACATCAATATTGAGTTCGTTTCGAAAATCAAGAAGAATATCTCAAATCTGCGACGGCGCCGATGTTAACGAGCTTCATTCTAAAATAGGTTATTAACGAATATGGAGCCGGAAGCGGTCGTAATATTATTTTTAAATCAGACTGATGTGTACAAAATGTCAATACGTCGCGCATTAATATTTTCATTTATTGATAGATATTCAAATTTACTTATATCTATCGCGACATCGATGGTAATTGCTAGATTGCTAACGCCTGGGGAAATTGGAATATATTCCGTCGCTATGGTTTTAGTTTCATTCGCGGCTTCTATGCGTGATTTGGGTGCAGGCCAATATCTTGTTCAAGAGCCTGATCTGACAACCGAGCGCATTCGAGCTACTTGGAGCTTGCAATTGGGGATTGGACTTGGTTTTGCAATTTTTATCTTCATCCTCGCATTTCCAATGGCTCTATTTTATGAAGAAAGGCAATTAGTTGATATATTAATCATTATCGCTTTGAATTTCGCAATTAATCCCTTTGGCTCACTAACGTACGCTTGGTTGATCCGAGAGATGAAATTTGATAGATTGACGTGGATGCGCCTAGCCTCAGCAATTTCCGGTGCATTAATTTCAGTAGGTCTTGCCTCGTCAGGGCTCGGAGCGATAAGTTTGGCGTATGGAAGTCTAGCGTCCACTATCGTCAATGCAATGGTGGCAACCTACTTCCGGCCCACCTATTTTCCGTGGCGCCCCGGTCTTTCAGAAATTAGGCGGGTCCTAGCATTCGGCTCCCGCTTGTCGGGGGCAACCATCATCAAGACTGTTGGAGAGAGTGCGCCTGAACTTATTCTAGGAAAGATTCAAAATCTTACTGCAGCCGGATTATATTCTCGCGCTAACGGCTTGGCTGCAATTTTTCATCGCCTTATTATAGATGCTACACTGACAGTCGCGCTTCCGTTGTTTTCTCGTGAATTCAGAGAAAATGGCGGTATTGGGAGCTCTTTCATTCGTATCATTAGTTATATAACTTGTCTTGGGTGGTCATTTTTTATAGGCCTTAGTATGTTGGCGTTTCCATCCATTCGCCTTCTGTATGGTTTGCAATGGGATGCTTCCGTCGAGCTCGCGCGTTGGTTATGTATCGGATTGGCGATCGGACTGCCGGCAACTGTTTGTCCAGTGGCCATGATGGCAACAGGTGATTTACGTCGAATGCTACGCACTACAATCATAGCAACAATAATCTCAATTGCTGGGACGGTGTTCGGAAGTATCTTTGGCTTACGCGGATTGGGAATAGCGTTCGTCATGACTGCGGTCATAAATCTGTTAATTTGGCTCTTTCAGTCGCACAGACAACTAGGATTTCAAGTGCGCGAGCTATGGATCTCCGTGATGAAAAGTTTGTTCGTGGCGGCGATTACTGCAATTGGACCGACAGTAAGCGTATTAATATTTGGATGGGAGCCTGAAGAAATAGTAGCTCCACTTTTGTTAACTATAACCCTTGGCGGTTTATTATTTATTTTCTCTGTAAGCAAAATAAACCACCCGATTCAAAGTGAGATAAATCGCATAAAACATAATGTCAAGAGCAAATTACGACGCTCGAAATAATTAAGTTTTCGCTGGGTTATTGATGATCAAGATAATCGACCAATGAAACTGTACGTGCAAGTCGCGACGCTTCTGTAATCTTCGTACCTATAGGCAGCAAGCCTTGTGCTGTCGATTGCAAATGAATCCGCATTAACTGCGCGATTTCCGCGACAACATCCAGGCGCGCGACCTTGTGGATGCCAAAATCACGAAGCGTGACAGCGGTATCGCCTTCTGGGTCAGTCAGAGCCAGGATGGGTTTTCGGCAGCGGATGTATTCATACAGTTTCGCCGGCACCTGTTGATTGCAATTCGAGGCTTGCAGTATCAGCAGGCTGTCAACGGTCAGCATTTCGCGCAAAGCGTCTAGATAGCCAATGGGTGGACTGAGCTCAACAAACTCAGCCACACCTGCCGCCAATGCGAGCGCTCGTAGGTGCTCGTCGTGTACCGCGGCGCGCAGGCGAAGCGTAAATTTGCCTGGCTGAATGACGCCTTCATCGCGCAGCAGGGCCATTGCCGCGAATAACTGTGTGGGGTCACGTTCGGACGGGTAGATGATGCCACTGTGCAGCATGACATGGCCGCTCGACTTGTCGGCGCTGGGTGCAGGAAGGCTTTGCTCTGCGCTCAGGAACGATTCTTCGTCGTAGCCGTTTTCCAACATCGCTATGCGGTGCGCGTGGGCGGGGTAACGAGTGCGATATTCCTGCATAGCGCTGGGCGTGCAAAACAGGCTCCAGCTTGCTTGGCGCACTGCGCGCTCTTCGATGTCACGGTACTGCGCCCAAGTCTTGGCGTCACTGGGATAACCGTCTTGCGCCATGGGGTCGCGAAAGTCAGCGATCCAGGGCAGGCCGCTGCGGCGTTGCAATTCAGCGCCAATAACGTGGGCAGTGGCAATCGGGTAGGTGCTCCAGATGGCTTGCGGCTGAAACTCGCGAATCATTTTCATACCCTGGCGAACACCGTCGAAGCGCCAATTGGCCCAACGATCTGGCCGCGCAAGCGCACCTATATATCGTCCGCCAACGGCGAGATGGCGCGCAGCGTCCAGCGCAAAGGCGCTGCACACGACAGTGCCTTCGGGCACCTGCGACATGAGGTCTTCGGCAATTCGTTCGTAGGCACGCTCATTGGGCACCAACACCAAAGGTTCCCAGCCAAATTTGGGGAGATGTTGAACAAATCTCAAGGTCCGCTGAATGCCGCTGCTCCCCGCCAGGGGCGGAAAATGGTAAGCAATCATTAATAGGCGCTTGAGCTTGGACATTGAATTGGCTCAAGCAGTGTTAGGTGGACGAGCCAAGCTCTTCTGGCGCCACCACTTGGCGCCAAAGTGCTTGGCAGCGCTGAGAAGGCCTTGAATCGACCAGGGGTAAAAGGCGACGATGCCGTGGCGCTCGCGTCGCTGCGTCATCCAATCGGCTTTGTAAGGGTCGTCCCCCGTCAGGTAATCAATCTCGACGACTTGGTCGACATCAATGACGTGCCGCATCAAATCGGCCGTCAACACAGAACCGGCCGACAGCTTCTTGAAATCTTCGTCGTAAGCCAGCTTGTAGATCGATGCTTTGCCACCGTGCACCAGCCACAGCTGCGCAGCGATGGGCGTCTCGCCTAACTTGACCACGCCGAGCCGCAACCAACCACGCGCTGCAGCCGATCGAATCAAATTTGGCATGAACTCAGGAAAGGGTTCGGGCACCTTCCAGCTCTTGGCATAGACGCGTTGAAAGGAGGTCAAGGCGTCGTCCAAAGCAGGGCCTGCTTCGGTGACGATGTCCAAACGCCAACCCTCAGTGCTCTCGAATTTTTTGCGCGCCCGGCGAATGGTGTTTTGAATGCGCGAGGGCACGATGGTGTAGTACTCATCGAACGAGCGCCCCTTAATGTGCTCGTACCAATTGCCAAAGCAAAAAAATGAATCGGTCCAATAACCTTGTGTACGTAACGCCTCGGTCATTGACCTACAAAAATGACCGTCACTGGCCACAGGCTGAAGATCGATCACATTGGCGCCGTTGGCGGTCTTGCGCAGACTTTTCACGACGTATCGAAGCGTGTCCACAGTGCAGTCCTCGGCACGGCCAATGGGGCCGAATAGGCTGCTGTAGTAGGTGCTCAGGGCGCCAGTGACAGGGCCATAAAGCGCTGACATGCCACGCTGCCTCCGCAACAAAGGCAGGCAAATCACGGCTCCATCGGGTTGGACCAAAGTCGCTATCAGAGGGCGATGTTCTTTGCTGACACCATGGCAATTCAAGTTGTTGAACCAATCCCAAGTGTAGAAAACATCGTCAGCGGGATGCTCTGCAAAAGGAGCCCCCGTACAAGACAGCGCGGCGCTGATATCGGTGTGCCAACGGATTCCTGGCGCAGTGTTCACGTTGCGCTGTCCCATCCGACGAAACTATTCATACGGACCTGCTGCGCCATCACGGTGGAGGCTCCTGCCACTTGCCCATTTGTTCCAATTTCTGTTTGAGTTCCGGTCTGGCAAAACCAAGCGCTATGGCGCGATGGGCCTGCGCCAGGGCACGCTCTGGAAGGCCCAGCTCCATGAAGACCAAGCCAATGTTGTAGTGCGAAAAGGCGTTGTCCTTGGCCTGAAAAATGGCCGTCTCAAGTTGTACTTTGCCCTCTTCAACACGGCGCTTCTTGCCGAGGAATTGTGCGTAAAGCATACGCACGATGGTGTCGTCAGGGGTGAAGCGGATGGCGCGGTCGAAGTAACACTCGATTGGCCATTGCAGCCCGGCAGGTTGCTCCGACTTGGTCCTCTCACCTAGTCGCACCAGTGTCACCAAGATGCGGTGGTGGTTGGGCGAAGCACGCAGGGCATAGTCCAACTCGGCACCGATCGTGCCAGAAACACCACCGAGTAATGCCTCGACCTTGGGGGTGAAATGCGAGCTCTCGACGATCTTCAGTTGCTCTTTGTCTCGGCGGTAATCAAAGGGACCATAAGCGTTGGCAATACTTCCGCAGGCATTGGGTGCTTCTTGGGTTTGGGCTTGTGCGATAGCGGTCAGCGCGATGAGTAAGGCGATGATGCCCAACGCACGCGAGCGCACCATCGCATGCCCAGCGCAGGGGCCGGTTTTTTCAAAAGGCGGTAGCAGGCTCATAGGTTTCTCCTTGGCGTCGCGATCATGCCCGACGCGTCTGTCAACCAGGCGATGATTGACGTATGAAGGCTGGCCTGCTGGTGCAGATCAGAAAACGTGTGGTCGGCTTGCTCGAAGCGCACTTGTCTGCAGCGTTTGGAGGCCAGTACTGCCTGCCACGAGACGTCGCGTTCGGCGTGATCCAGGAACTCCTGCGCTGTCAGGTCGCGTCCACTGGTGGCAATGAAGATGGGGCCCCCGAACGACCTGATACCCAGCGCCATCGCTTGGCGAAAGTCGACTTGTTGTGCTGTGATGTCAGCGCTGGCCAGTGATCGCCCAACCGCCATTTTTTGCAGACTTGCGCGCAGCTCCTTCAGTGCTGGCCAGCCTACGCCGCCTACTGCCAACTTGCGCCAGAAGTCCCTCTGAAGCAGTCGCTGCAGGTAGTAGTGCTTTACCTGGGCACGAGCCAGGCCCGCTTCTGAACGGACCCAGGGATTGGTGAGGCTCAACGCGGCGACTCGTTGATCACCTGTTTCGTGCAGATAAATCAATGCTGCCGATGCACCATCGCAAAGACCATGAAGCACGATACGGGACATGTTTGGAAACTGCATTTGCATGGCAGAGATGGCCGCGCCGATGTCCTCGCTCAGTTGCTCGAAATTGCGTTGAACACCAGCACTGTCACCCATGCCGCGTACATCGAATCGCAGCGTTGGCCAACCAGCAGCGGCCAAGTCCCTGGCCAACAGCACGAATTGCCTATGGCTGCCCGCGCGGTACTGCGGCCCACCCACCACGATGAGCACGCCTACTTCAAAACCTAGGTCGTTTCTAGGTAAGCGCGGAGACACTGCCTCAGGTTGGGTCAAGATGGCGACCAACGCTGAGTCTTGGCAGCGAAAAGGCAGCACTTGTTCAAGCCAGTTGACAGTCATAGCGTGGCGCGGCTCAAAGGTTCCACCGCCGCGCCGATGCTGACGTTAGGTGGCTGCAACACGGTGAGCGCTGACAAGCTGGCGGCTACCAAAGCGGGCGCTAGTTCGATCTCTGCGGTTTGCCAGAAGCTGGGTCCCAATACAACTTGGCTTTTCACCGAACAGGTCGATTGCGACCAGCGCGAGATGATTGTCGAGGCACCCGGGGTCAAGCTCGCAGCAGGGTCTGTGTTCAGCTCGAACCATTCAACCTGGCTGACCGACGGCGGCAAGCGCAGCGTTGACGCTGACAAGCCATCTGCCAAAGCTGCGGGCAATCGATAGCCTGCAACTTCGACGTAGCCGGAGGATCGCAATTCGTCGATGGCCGCTGGTGCAGAAGCGTCGCGTTGACCTACCAGCATCTGAGCAGCCGACTTCAGCCTCAGGAATTGCTGCAAGTGCTGCTTGCCAGACAACACAGGCTGCCACAACAAGAGCCCATGAACGTCACTGCGTCGAGCGGCGACATCAGAAGCTAACAGGCAGCCAGCACGCAATCCCCAGAGCCACAAGCGCGCCGCAGGCCCATTGCCAGCGTGTTGTGAACGCAACCAGTCACAAGCGAAGTTGATGTCAATGCACCACTGCTCCCAACTTGCGTCTTGAAAGTCACCAGCGCTATCGCCGCAACCGAGCAAGTCGATTTGCACCACTGCAAACCCCTGTTCTGCCATGCTCCGTGATTGCAGCGCTGCCATGCGGCGCGCTTTGTTCATTTCTTCGGCAAACGGGTGAACGTAGACGACCAACCCTCGGAGGCTTTCCCCATTTGGCGGGTGGTGAATGGCGAATCGCTGCCCCAGCGGATCAGAAGATTCCTGCGAGGCGTTGAGGAACAGTGGACTGAAAAACAATGTCACGGCTTTCAAAGGTCAAGCCGAGACTTTTCCTGTAACGAAGCGTGTTAAGTCACCCACTGTAGCAAACGTACTGCCGTCGATTTCATCATCGTCAATGGCAAAACCATATTGCTCCTCAAGCGCTGTAAGCAGCGATACAACGGCCATCGAATCCAGCTCAGGGATGGCCCCAAGCAATGGCGTATCGGGCGTAAAGCTCAGACCGCGCCCCTGAAGGCTGAGCACCCCATCCAGGAGTCGCAGTAGTTCATTTTGAACATCCATTCCAATTGCTCCAGGCCCAGTGCTTAGCGTGGACATTCTAAATTCCAGCACTGCCAATTCAGCCAAAGTTGGACCCGAGCCAAGACAAACGCCAAGCTACGGCGCATTAGTTCACGCCGGTTGGGTAGGGGGTGCTGCCCGTGCCGGGTAGGTCCCTGTGACATACTTTTTGAGTCGCTAAAAGCACGCGTTTGGGCCTCTTTACACGCCCATCGGCTTCTGCTGTTGACTCTTAGCCGACGACATCGGCAAACGCAAAACTTACCTTTCATCGATTCTTGAACGATACCTACTTACTTCATCAACTAGTTGGCCATACCGCCGCGCGATGGCCTGACGCAGCGGCACTGACATATGGCGCCGAAACCTGGACTTTCAGCAGGCTTGAGCGCGAGGTCCAGGCCTTCAGCTATGGTCTGATGGCTTTGGGCGTGGCACGTGCGCAGCGTGTGGGGATCTATCTCGAAAAGCGCATGGAAACCGTGGTCGCCAGTTTCGGCGCGCCACGTACTGGTGCGGTTTTTGTCCCGATGAACCCACTGCTGAAACCTGAACAGGTGGCCTTCATCGCGCAAGATTGCGACGTCGCAGTGTTGGTGACCTCGCCAGAACGATTTTCTCAACTCCTGCCGATGATTCGTCATTGTCCGGGCTTGCACCATGTTGTGTTGACTGGATCGTCGACAGGCACCGCTTCGGCGCCAGCTACCTACCCAGGTGGCCCCAGCGTTCACGCGTGGGACGCTTTCATGCAAGCGCCGCCGAGGCATGGCCATCGCGTCATCGACACCGACATGTTGGCCATCCTCTACACCAGCGGCAGCACCGGCAAACCCAAGGGCGTGGTGCTGTCGCACCGCAATATGGTGACCGGCGCCAAAAGTGTCGCTTCTTACCTTGGCAATGGCCCCCAGGACACCCTCCTCGCAGCCCTACCACTTTCTTTTGACGCCGGGTTCAGCCAGTTGACCACCGCATTTCACACTGGCGCACGTGTCGTTTTGCTGAACTACCTGATGCCGCGCGACGTGCTCAAGGCCATGCAACGCGAGCGGGTGACGGGGCTCACAGCCGTGCCGCCGCTGTACATCCAGCTGTCGGCTTTGGACTGGCCGCCGTCCATCAATGAAC
>JAYVRO010000012.1:0-2729 GCA_043776165.1 Rubrivivax sp.
GCTCGCGCCGATGCCCGCGAGCAGTGCCATGAGCAGCATCACCACCACCATCTCAACCAAGGTGAAACCTGCAACCCGAGAACGCCGCAAGCCGCCCGAGGGCGGCCTGGTGTGAGCCCAGCGCTTGGAGCGCATGTGGCGCATGAGCGCTGCGGGTCGGCGGCTTCAGTGCAGCGGCATCAGCAGCCGGTTACAACGGTGCTGACGGTGGCGGGCATGTTGGCGGCCGATGGTGAGGTGTAGCTCACCATGCAGCTGGCCGGCGTTGCGGCGTCGCTCAGTTCGATGGTCACCGTGGTGTTGACGGCCGAGCCACCACCGTTGGTGGATGAGACGACCCAGCCATCGGAGGCCACCACGTTGGACGCGGCCAAGATGCCGCCGGCAAAGTTGCCAAGGGCTTGCGGGTAACAGTGGTTCAACGCGATCGCGCTGCCTTCCATCGTCACCGAGGCGGTGGTGGCCGCCGAGCAACTGCCCAGGGTCACCAGCGCGGCCGCTTTGGCCAAACCCGCTGCCGACTTCACCGAGCCCGCCACGGTCTTGACCTTGGCCTCGCGCGCCTTGCCTTGCAAGTCGGCGTACTTGGGCAGCGCCACGGCGGCGAGCACACCCAGGATGAGGATGACGGTGACCAGTTCCACGAGCGTGAAACCGGCCTGTTGGTGCGCCGAGCGCTGGGGTGAATACGTGTTCATGAGGACTCCGTTGGGGTGGACACATCGGCCAAGGCTGAAGCGGTCTCGCTCCGGGTCCTCGCACCTTGATTTTTTCGGATGACGGGTAGGTAACTTGAGAGGAAAAGAGGCGACAAAACCGGCCATTCCTGCGCACTTGTGCGCAATCGCAGGTCTACTTGATCGACGCCCGCCCCAGGTCCCACATCGGCATGAAGATGCCCAGCGCCAGCACCAAGATGCCCATGCCCAGGAACCAGATGAGGATGGGCTCCAGCGTGGCCGACAGGTTCTTGATGGCGTAGTCGACTTCACTTTGGTAGTGCACCGAAATCTCGCGCATCAACTCTTCAAGCGAGCCGCTTTCTTCACCAATGGCAAAGAGCTGCAGCATGGTGGGTGGCAACACCGCCATGTTGCGCGCTGCTGCGGTGATGGAAGCACCGCGCGCCAGCTCGCTGCACATTTGCTGAATGCGGCTCTCGAACCACACGTTGCCAAGGGTGCGCCCGGTGACGGTGAGCGCGTCGGTGATGGTCAAACCCGCCGAGATGGACGACGCCAGCGAGGCCGACAAACGTGCAATGACGATGCCTTCCAAGATGGAGCCAATGATGGGTATACGAAGTTTGTTTTTGTCCCACCACAAACGGCCCACGGGCTTGGCGAGCCAACGCTTCCAGGCCACCACCATGCCCACCACGGCTGGCAGGGCAAAGGGCCAACCTGCGAGCATGACCTTGGACATGGACATCAAGAATTTGGTGAGCATGGGCAGTTCGGTGCGGGCGGCGGCAAACACTTTGGCGAACTGCGGCAGCACAAAGATGTTGACGATGACCACCGCCATCAAACACGTCAGGATCACAAAACCCGGGTAGCGCAGCGCTGCGCCGACTTGTTCATTCGTGGCGCGCGTGAATTCACGCTGGCGGTGCAGGTCAGCAAAGGCTTCAGGCAAACGGCCGGTTTGTTCGCCCACTTGCAGCATGGCCACGTCATACAGCGTCAAGTAGCCTGTGCTGCGGTGCTCGCGCTCGGCCGCTGTGACCAGGTTGTGGCCGTTGTCGAGGTCGCGCGAGATGCGCTGCAAGAGCGCACCCACTTCGGCCTCTGCGGCTGAATCAGCGGCCAGTTGTAAAGATCGCATCAAGGGCACACCTGCGCGCAGCAAGGCGGCCAGTTCACGCATCACCAGGCTCAGGCCTTGTTGCACTTTTTTGTGGCTGGGTTTGCGCAGGCGCGCCAGCAAGGCACTGCCGCCGCTGGCGGGTGGCGCCGAAGCAGCCTGCACTGCGGGTGCGCCCTTGTTAACCTTTGAGTTGACAGCCTTGGTGGCCGATTTTTGTTTGATATCGATAACGGCCAAGCCCATGCTGCTCAGCTCTTTGGCGATGGCCGCGCTGGTGGCGCCGGGCAGCACGCCGGTTTTGACGGCGCCCGCTTTGTCGCGCGCTTTGTACTCAAAAGTGATGGACATGGGACGGTCTATGAGCCACGCACGCCAATGCGCATGGCCTCGTCAACGTGGGTCGTGCCTTTGGCGGCGGCACGCGCCGCTTCACTCGACAAACTCGCACCCTTGAGCACTTGGCGCGCCGCCACGCTGAAACCCGCCATGTCGTTTTTCATCAATGCGCCGATCAGGTCCTGGTTCATGGGCAGCACTTCGTACAAGCCGTAGCGACCGTCAAAGCCCGCATTGCGGCAGCGTGCGCAGCCCTTGCCGTGGCGCAGGCCCGTGGGGTCCCATTCGTGGCGCCCGAGTTGTTCGTCCAACCAGGCACGTTGTGGCACCGTGGGCTCATAGGGTTCACTGCAAGAACCACACACGCGGCGAATGAGCCGCTGGGCGCAAATCAGCTGCAAGGCCATGCCCACCATGTAGGGTGGTGCGCCCATGTCGATGAGCCTGGCGGCCGCGCTGGTGGCGTCGTTTGTGTGCATGGTGCTCAGCACCAAGTGGCCCGTCACGGCCGCACGCATGCAGGTCTCAACGGTGTCTTGGTCGCGCATTTCGCCGATCAGGATGGCGTCAGGGTCTTGCCGCAT
>JAYVRO010000013.1:0-2720 GCA_043776165.1 Rubrivivax sp.
TTTCCACGCCAGCTCTCGGGCGGCCAACGTCAACGTGTGGCCATGGGCCGTTGCATCGTGCGCGACCCCCAAGTCTTCTTGTTTGACGAGCCCCTCAGCAACCTCGACGCCAAGCTGCGCGTGGCCATGCGCACTGAAATCAAAGAGCTGCATCAGCGGCTGCGCACCACGTCCATTTACGTCACACACGATCAGATTGAAGCCATGACCATGGGCGACCAGATCGTCGTCATGCACGATGGCCGCATTGAACAAGCGGGCAGTCCGCTGGCGCTGTACGACGAACCTGCGAACCGCTTTGTGGCGGGCTTCATCGGTTCACCCGCCATGAACTTCATTGAAGGCAAGCAGCAAGGCGGCATCTTCATCGCGGTCAACGGCGCGCATTTGCCCATTCACAACGCTGACGCCGCGAACGAGGGCCGCGCGCTCACCTACGGCATCCGCCCTGAGCACCTTGACTTGGTCGACACGCACAACAGCGAAGGCGTCGAGGTTGACGTCGTTGTGGTGGAGCCCACAGGCAGTGAAACCCAGCTTTTTGCAAGGGTAGGCGAGCAAGACATCGCCGCCATCTTTCGTGAGCGCCATGAGTTCAAGCCAGGGCAAAAAGTCAAGCTCAAACCGCGCGCTGCCGTGGCCCATTTGTTCGACGCCAGCAGCGGTTTGCGGATCTAGCTGCGCTGGTCTTTTGACGTTTGAAGCTAGCGATCCACCTCGCCCTACCCCGATTCACAACGCAACTTTCAAGACTTTCAACAGGAGACTGCGGTCATGACCAAAAGCCAATTCACCCGTCGCAACATTCTGCAAACCGGTGCCACCTTGGCGGCCGCTGGCAGCGCCAATCTGGCGCTGTTTGCGCAGGCCTGGGCGCAGGCATCGCCCTTCAAGGCGGAAAAAGGCGCCGCCATACAACTGCTGCGTTGGAAGCGATTTGTGCAGGCCGAAGAAGACGCCTTCATGGGCCTGGTTGAAGCCTTTACCAAGGCCACCGGTGTGCCGGTCAAAGTCATCAACGAGTCCCTTGACGACGTGCAACCCAAGGCCAGCGTCGCTGCCAACACAAACCAGGGGCCCGACATGTTTTGGGGGCTTTATTCGCTGCCGCATTTGTTCCCGAGCAAAGTCATTGACGTGAGCGACGTGGCTGCGTATTTGGGCAAAAAATACGGCGGCTGGGTGCCCACCGCTGAGACCTACGGCAAAGGCCCTACCGGCAAATGGATTGCCATTCCGGTGGCCTACAACGGCAACCTCATCAACTACCGTCAAAGCATGATCGAGAAGGCGGGTTTCAAAGAAATACCCAAAGACACGGCTGGTTTTTTGGAATTGATGAAGGCCCTCAAAGCCAAGAGCACCGCCGGTGGCATGGCCTTGGGCCGTGCGTCAGGCGACGGCAACGCGTGGGTGCATTGGGCCTTGTGGTCGCACGGGGCCAACTTGGTGGACAAAAACGACAAGGTCGTTATCAACTCACCTGAAACGGTCAAAGCATTGGAGTACGTCAAAGAGCTTTCCACGCACTTCATCGCGGGCACGGCATCGTGGAACGACGCCTTCAACAACAAGGCTTTCTTGGCGGGCGAGCTTTCGCTCACCAACAACGGCGTGTCCATTTACGCCGCAGCCAAAGCCGGTGCCGCCAAGGGCGATGCCAAGCTGAAGGACATCGCCGACGACATGAACCACGCGCTGTGGCCCATCGGCCCGGTGGGAAAGCCCACTGAGTTCCACATCGCATACCCCTTGATGGCGATGAAGTACAGCAAGGTGCCCAACGCTTGCAAAGCGTTCATGGCCTTCATGCTTGAAGCCGAGAACTACAACAAGTGGCTCACCGATGCGGTGGGTTACCTCACGCACCCGCTCAACGCTTACGACGCCAACCCGGTGTGGAGCACCGACCCGAAATTGTCTGTGGCACGTGACGTGGCCAAGCGTACGTTGACCGCCGGCGGCTTGGGCTCGGTGGGCGAAAAGGCTGCGTCTGCGTTGGCCGACTTTGTGATGCTCGACATGGTGGCTTCGGTGTGCACAGACCGCGCCACCATCAAAGAGGCGATCGCGATTGCGGAGCGTCAAGCCAAGCGTATTTATCGTTGATCACCCCCGTAGCGGCCGCAGGCCGCTCCCCCTCAAGGGGGCAACGCCAGTGGCCCGGCAGAGCCGGTTCCACGGCGTTCGCTGAGTAAGACCCAACGCCATGAACCTACTGCTGCAAAACAAGAACTTCCTCGGTTGGCTCTTCATGCTGCCGACCGCGGCGTTTTTGTTGCTGTTCCTTGTTTACCCTTTGGGTCTGGGCGTGTGGCTCTCGTTCACCGACGCCAAGATTGGCACGCCGGGTGAATTTGTCGGGCTTGAAAATTACGAATGGATCATTGGCGACAGCAAGTTTCAAACCGCAGTTTTCTTCACCATTTTTTATACCGTGGTGGCCAGCGTCATCAAGTTTGCGCTGGGGCTCTATTTGGCGCTGCTGCTGAATGAGAAGCTGCCCTTCAAAGCCATCTTGCGTGCCGTGGTGTTGATCCCATTCATCGTGCCCACAGTGCTGTCGGCGATCGCTTTTTGGTGGATTTTTGACCCCCAGTTTTCAGTCATCTCGTGGTCGCTCAAGCACCTGGGTTGGATCGACAGCAACATCAATTTTTTGGGTGACACCTGGAACTCGCGCTTCTCGGTCATTTTTGCCAACGTGTGGCGCGGTGTGC
>JAYVRO010000014.1:0-9015 GCA_043776165.1 Rubrivivax sp.
TGGGGTCGAGTCGGGTGTCCCACAACAGCAAAAATCCGACCGGCGTATCGCCGTCGTACAGCCCCAGTGGGCGGCCAGGGCTGTGGTAGGCAGCCTGCGCGAGCGACTTGGCGACGGACGCCACATAGGCCGTTTGATCCGGCGCCACCGCCAGCGACATGAGCACATCGACGTTGGCTGCTGTGACAGCACGAACGTTGAATTGGTTCGGCGCGGCAGCAGCCGTCGCCTGCGCAGCATCCGCCGCGCCCAAGCGCATCACAGCCGCCCGCGCGTGCGCTTGCAAGCCTTCGCCGCAGGCCAATTCGGCAGCGATGGGCCCCAACATTTGCGCACCCGCAGCACTCACCTCGATCAAACTGCTGCGCTTTTGAAAGTCGTAAACCCCCAGTGGCGACGAGAAGCGCGCGGTGCCTGATGTCGGCAGCACATGGTTGGGCCCGGCGCAATAGTCGCCCAGGCTTTCACTGGTGAAAGCACCCAAGAAGATAGCGCCCGCGTGGCGCAACAGCGGCTCCCACGCATGCGGGTCTTTGGCGCTGATCTCCAGGTGTTCGGGTGCAATGCGGTTGCTGATCTCACAGGCTTCGGTCATCGAGCGTGTGTGGATCAGCGCACCCCTGCCTTCGAGTGACGCCTGGATGACATCCCGGCGCGGCATGTCAGGCAACAAACGCTCCATCGCACCGCGTACGGCAGCGATGTACGCAGCATCCGGGCTGAGCAAAATGCTCTGCGCCAACTCGTCGTGTTCGGCTTGGCTGAAGAGGTCCATGGCGACCCAATCGGCGGGTGTTGTGCCGTCCGCGATGACCAATATTTCGCTTGGTCCCGCGATCATGTCGATGCCCACTTGGCCAAAAACACGGCGTTTGGCGCTGGCCACATAAGCGTTGCCCGGGCCGGTAATCTTGTCGACAGGTGGGATGCTGGCCGTGCCATAGGCGAGAGCTGCCACCGCCTGCGCGCCGCCCACGGTGAACACGCGGTGCACACCTGAGACGTGGGCGGCCGCCAGCACCAGGGCGTTGCGCTGGCCTTGTGGTGTCGGCACGACCATCACGATGTCTTTGACACCGGCAACTTGCGCGGGGATGGCGTTCATCAGCACGCTCGACGGATATGCCGCTTTGCCTCCGGGCACGTAAATGCCAACGCGGTCGAGTGGTGTGACCTTCTGGCCCAAGAGGGAACCGTCGCTGTCGCGGTATTCCCAACTGCGGCCACAGGCATCGAGCTGGCGCTGGTGGTAGCTGCGCACACGCGCAGCGGCGGCTTGCAAAGCGTCGCGTTGCGCCGGGGGCAAAGAGTCAAAAGCGGCCACCAGCTCAGCTGCGCCAATTTCCAACTCTTTGACGTGAGCAACTTGCACGCCGTCAAAGCGCGCCGTGTAGTCCAGTACTGCAGCGTCGCCTCGTGCACGCACGTCGGCAATGATGCTGGCCACACGTTCTTCAATCGCGGCGTCGGCCTCGTCAGACCAATGGCGCAGCTGGGCAAACTGCGCTTCAAAATCAGCATCAGCGGTACTGAACGTGCGTAGCGCCAGACTCATCGGCCACTCTCTTTCACAGCCACTTCAAAGGCGTCAATGATCTTGCGAATGGGTTCGCGCTTGAGCTTGAGCGCTGCTTGGTTCACCACCAGGCGTGACGAGACGTCCATCACCCATTCCACTTCAACCAAGTTGTTGGCTTTGAGCGTGCTGCCGGTGGACACCAGATCAACGATGGCGTCTGCCAACCCCGTGAGCGGCGCCAGCTCCATCGAGCCATAGAGTTTGATGAGATCGACGTGCACACCTTTGGCGGCAAAGTGTTCACGTGCGGCGCGGGTGAACTTGGTGGCCACGCGGATGCGGCTGCCTTGTTTGACGGCGCCAGCGTAGTCAAAGTCGCGGTGCGTGGCCACAGCCATGCGGCAACGCGCAATGCGCAAGTCCAGCGGGCGGTACAGGCCGCCTCCTTCGTGTTCATTGAGCGTGTCCCAACCCGCGACACCGATGTCAGCGCCGCCATGCTGCACGTAAGTGGGCACATCGGTGGCGCGGACGAGCACCACGCGCACATCGGGCCGACTGGTGCCAATGATGAGTTTGCGGCTCTTTTCCGGGTCTTCCAGCACCTCGATGCCAGCGGCTTTGAGCAGTGGCAATGTGTCGTCAAAAATACGACCTTTGGACAGGGCCAGGGTGATCATGTTGTGCGCTCTTGGAGTGGCGCGACACCGATAACGGAAGACCCTTTGCACACCCTTGAACGCCAGGGCACGCAGCGGTCACCCGCGGTGCCCCGCAGGTGAGTTTCAGTGGTGGTGGCTGGAAACCGCCGGTGTGGCGGCTTGGTGTTCAGCAGGGGTGAGGGTCTTCATCGACAGGGCATGAATTTCGCTGTGCATTCTAGAACCGAGGGCCTGGTAGACACGCTGATGGCGGCGCACGAGCGACAAACCCTGGAACGCCGCCGAGACGATGGTGGCAAAAAAGTGACGGCCATCGCCTTCAACTTCAACGTGTTCGCAGGGCAGGCCATCGGCGATATAGCTGCGGACTTCTTCGGGAGTGGGATCGGACATGGTGCGCAATTGTCTCAGGTGCGGAGCTTGTAGCCGATTCGCAGAAGTCGCAGCGTGAGCGCCGCGACCAAAACGAAGGCTGTGCCCACCACCGCCAGACTCAGCCAGGGTGACACATCGCTGGCACCAAAAAAACCGCGTCTGAAGCCATCAATCATGTAGAAAAACGGATTCAGGTGGCTCACCGTTTGCCAGGCTCCTGGCAGCGATTTGACCGAGTAAAAAACGCCCGACAAAAACGTCATCGGCATGATGATGAAATTTTGAAACGCTGCCATCTGGTCGAATTTTTCAGCCCACATGCCAGCGATCAAGCCCAACGAGCCCAGCAACCCGGCGCCCAGAATACCGAAGACCAAGATCCACCACGGTTCGGCCAAGTGCAGCGGCGCAAACCACACGGTGACGACAAACACGCCCAGGCCCACAGCCAAGCCGCGCACCATGGACGCGCCCACATAGGCCGCGAACCAGGCCCAGTGCGACAAGGGCGAGACGAGCAGGAACACGAGGTTGCCAGTGATCTTGCTCTGGATGAGTGAACTGCTGCTGTTGGCATAGGCGTTTTGCAGCACGCTCATCATCACCAAACCCGGTACCAAAAAACTCGTGTAGCCCACGCCCGGGAAGACCTGCACATGCTCTTCCAGCACATGACCAAAGATCAGCAGGTACATCACAGCGGTGATGACGGGCGACGCCACCGTCTGGAAGGCGACCTTCCAAAAACGCAGCACTTCTTTGAAGAAGAGCGTTTGTGTGCCCTCGAAACTGATCGCTTTCATAGCTTGGCCACCGCCCCTTGCATGATCTCCAGGAAGACGTCTTCCAGGTCGGCGCGGCCAATTTCAAGGTCTTCCACCTTGACATGGTGTTCGCGTAATGTCGTCAGGTAACGCTCGACTTCGGCAGCGTCGTGCGCCTTGAGCTGCACGATGCGGCCGGTCACACGTGCGTGTTCTTTCAAATTCGGCGGCAGTGGGTCGTCACTCTTGAAGCGCAGCATGGTGCTGGCCGTTCCCGCCAGCAAATTGGCCGTGCGGTCAAGTGCCACCACCTGGCCTTTTTTCAACATGGCCAAACGGCCGCACAGGGCCTCGGCTTCTTCCAGGTAGTGCGTGGTGAGAAGCACCGTGTGGCCCTGCTTGTTGAGCTTGGCGATGAACTGCCACAAGGTTTGACGTAACTCAACGTCCACGCCCGCGGTGGGCTCGTCCAGCACGATGACGGGCGGCTTGTGCACCAGCGCCTGCGCCACCAATACACGGCGCTTCATGCCACCCGACAGCTGGCGCATGTTGGACTTGGCCTTGTCCGCCAAACCGAGGTTCTCCAGCACCTCTTTGATCCAGGCGTCGTTGTTGCGCACGCCAAAGTAGCCACTCTGAATGTCCAAAGATTCACGCACAGAGAAGAAAGGGTCGAACACCAGTTCTTGCGGCACGATGCCCAGTGCTTTGCGCGCTGCTGCCGGATCAGCCGCCACGTCGTGCCCCATCACGGTCACGCAGCCCGAAGTGGCGCGTGCCAGGCCAGCAAGGATCGAGATGAGTGTGGTCTTGCCAGCACCATTGGGGCCGAGCAAGCCGAAAAATTCGCCTTGTTCGATGTTGAACGAGACCTTGTCCAGCGCCAGCAAATCACCGCGTGGGCTTGGGAAGGTTTTGCTGATGTTGTCGAAGCGAACAGCGGGTAAAGCGGATGTGTTGAGACCTGTCATGAGGGGCGGGATTGTAGGCAGCGGCGCAGCGGGTACTTGGCGTGCGCCCGGTTCTTGCATGACGCTTTGCAGGTGCCAGAATGCCCTGCACCATGGTCGAAAAGAAAAAACCCCGTCGCACCGCCGAGCGCATCCTGGATGTGACCTTGGGGCTCTTCAACCGATTTGGTGAACCCAACGTCAGCACCACGGTCATTTCGGCCGAGCTGGGGATCAGCCCGGGCAACTTGTACTACCACTACCCCGCCAAAGACGAACTCATCAATGCGCTTTTCAAACGTTATGAAGACGCGCTGAATGAGCTGTTGCCTGCAGCCGTTGGCATCAACAACGTTGAAGACGCCTGGCTCTTTTTGCACATGCTCTTCGAGCTGATTTGGCAGCACCGTTTTGTGTACCGCGACATCAACGACTTGATGAGCAAAAACCGAAGGATTGAGACGCACTTTCAACAAGCGCTCAAAAACAAGGGCCGCGCGGTGCAGGCCATGCTGGATGGCTTGTCGCGCGCACGTGTCATCCGCATCACGCCTACCGAGGCCGAGCCTGTGGCCACGGCCATGGTGGTGGTCATCACCTATTGGTTGAGTTTTGAATACGTGCGCGACCCCCGCCGCGCGCTGGAGCCTGAGCGCGCGCAAGCCGCTCTGTCACGCGGTGGTTATCACGTGTTGAGCTTGTTGCTGCCGTACCTGGAACCCGCTTCACGCCAGCATTTGCAAGTGCTGGCAGGGCCTTACGAGGCTCAGGCATACAGCTGACTTGGGGCGCTGCACAAAGCCGTGGTGGCGCGCTCACCCAATGCGTCAAGTACCGGCGCCCACAACGCGGCATAGTCTGGCCACTCGCTCTTAGCCATTGACGTGTGCGGCCAGTCCGAGCCCCACAACAAGCGCTCGCCAAACAACGCGGCCATGCGTTGCACACGGGGTTGAACATCGCCAAAAGGCGCCGATGAGCCCAATCGGTACCACGCCGACAACTTCATCCAGGCACCACCCAGCGCGAGGTCGTTCAGCGCGGCCCAGGCCCGGTGGTCGTCAACCAAAGCCACATGCATGCCCGCCAGATGATCCAACACACACGGCACCGCGCTCTGCATTTGCCACTTCGCTATAAGGGGCAAATGTTCTGGCCTTGCGTACCACTGCGCGTGCCAGCCCATGGCTTGTAAGAGTGGCGTCAAATGGGCCAACGCATCCTCCGGCCAAGACGGCTCACCCACGGGGGAAACAAGGTTCAAGCGCACACCACGCACGCCTGTTGCGTGCATTGCTTCAAGTGTTGCCAAAGCCACGTCGGCACCCAAGACCACCACACCGCGGTGCTTGCCGCCGCCTTGTTTTAACTTTTGAAGCAACACGCTGTTGTCGGTGCCATAAACGCTGGGTTGAACCAGCACCAGGTGCCGCACGCCGTGCGCGGCGGCTCTTGCTTCGATGTCGGCCAAGGTGTGCGTGGGCGGTGTGTAGTGGCCTGCGACCACGCGCGCTGCCGCGTCAAAAACATGCACGTGGCAGTCCCAACCGGGGCTGCTGTGCAGTGCAGGGTGCAGCAGTTTTGGCGTCTGCGTCAAGGTCACTCGCGGTTGATGCCACGTTCGCGCACCACACGTGCCCAAAGCGTTTGCTGGTTCTTCAAGAACACGGCCGCAGCGTCAGGTGCCGAGGCGTCGAAGAGGTCGCCGCCCAAGGCGCGAACACGCCCTAGAACTTCGGGCTCTGACATGGCTTTGCGGATGGCTGCGATGAGTTTGTCGCGCACGGCGGCGGGCAAACCCGCCGGGCCTAACACGGGGTTCCACTCCAACACTTCGTGGCCTTTCACGCCGGCTTCTGTCATGGTGGGGACATCGGGCAAGGCGCGCGAACGCAGCTTGGCCGTCACCGCCAAAGGCCGTAAACGCCCTGACTGGATATGTCCCAACGACGACGCCACGTTGGCAAAAAACAAAGGCACCTGCCCGCCCATGACGTCGTTCAAAGCAGGCCCACCACCGCGGTAGGGCACGTGTGTCAGTTCCACTTTGGACAGGTCCTCAAACAAGGCGCCCGCCAGGTGCTGGGCCGAGCCGTTGCCAGACGACGCATAGGCCAGCGCCTTGGGCTTGGCGCGCGCCAAGCGAATGACATCGGCCACGCTGCGGGCCTCGAAACTGGCCGTGCACACCAGCACGTTGGGGAACTGCGCCAACACCGCCAGGGGCGTGAATGCGCTGGGCGTGTCGTACGGCAACTTCTGAAAGAGCGCCGGGTTGACGGCGAAGGACGACGCGTCGAGCAGCAAAGTCGCGCCATCGGGCGCTGCGCGGGCGACTTGCGCCGCCGCCAAGGTACCACTGGCGCCGGGCTTGTTCTCGACGATCACGCTTTGGCCCAGGGCCAAAGCCATGTGCGGCGCAATCAGCCGCGCCATCAAGTCGGCACCCCCGCCAGCGGGGTAGGAGACCACCAGCACGATGGGCTTGCCACCAGCGATGTCCACTGCCGCCTCCGCTACGGGCAACACGATTGCCGAAGCACCGGTCACCAATAGCGATCGGCGTGAAACCATGTTGTTAACCTTTGGCATGAGTCGGTCAAATTTTTGATGCGGCCAGCCGCTCAAGCCCGTTTCATTGCGGTGACTTCAATCTCAATGCGCATGCGCGCATCGGCCAGCCCGGCACAAATCATCATGGCTGCGGGTCGCACATCGCCCAGGTATTTGCGCAGCACCGGCCAACACTGCGGGAAGTCATCGGCCTGAGGCAGCACATAGGTCACACGCACCACGTCGCTCAAGCTGGCGCCCGCCTGCGCCAGCGCGCCAGCAATGTTGCGAAAGCACTGTTCGGTTTGTTCGACCACGCCATCGGCAATCGTCATCGTCGAATAGTCAAAACCTGTGGTGCCCGAGACAAACACCCACTCGCCTTGCACCACGGCACGCGAGTAGCCCATGTCGGCCTCGAAGGTTGAGCCTGAACTGATGAGTGTTCTTGTAGTCATGGGGCCGCCATTTCTACATGCGGCTGGGCAGCCACAAGGCGATCATCGGAAACGCGATGAGGATCACCAGACGAACGATGTCGGTCACTACAAAGGGAATCACACCTTTGAAGATGGTCGTGAAGCTCAGTTCTGGCACCACGCTCTTGATGACAAAAACGTTCATGCCCACGGGCGGGTGAATGAGACCCAATTCAACCGTCATGACAATGATCACGCCGAACCAGATGGGGTCGAAGCCAAGTTGCAAGATGACCGGAAAGATGATGGGCACAGTGAGGATGATCATGGCCATGGCGTCCATCAGGCAGCCCAGCACCAGGTACATGACCATGATGAGGGCCAGCACCACGTAGCGGCTGAGGCCCAGGTCGGTGACAAACGCCGTCAGCTTTTGTGGCACCTGGGTGATGGTGAGGAAGTAGCCAAAAAGCAGCGCGCCGATGAGCACGGTGAACACCGCGGCCGCCGTGCGTGTGGCTTGCAGCAAAGCTTGACGGGTGCCTTTGGCGTCTAACTTTCGACGTAACACGCCGAGCAAAAATGCACCGCCCGCGCCCATGCCACCGGCTTCGGTGGGTGTGAAAAGACCGCCGTACAAACCGCCGATGACAAAGACAAAGAGCACGAGTGAGGGCCACACATCTTTGAGCGCCTCGGTGCGCTCGCTCCAGGGGCGCGGTGTGCCTGCTGGCAAAAATTTGGGCGCCACCATGACGATGACGGCAATGGTCAGCACGTACATGGCCATGGCCAAGAGGCCGGGCAGCACACCCGCCATGAAGAGCTTGCCGATGTCTTGCTGCGTGATGACGGCGTAGACCGCCAACACGGTGGACGGCGGCAGCATGGCCCCGAGCGTGCCGCCTGCCGCGATCACACCCGCACTGAAGGATTGCGGGTAACCGTAGCGGCGCATCTCGGGGTAGGCCACGCTGCTGAAAGTGGCGGCAGTGGCCACGCTGCTGCCGCAGATGGCGGCAAAACCACCGCAGGCCAAAACCGTGGCCATGCCCAGCCCGCCGCGCAAGTGGCCAATGCAGGCGTTGGCCGCGCGAAAGAGTTCTTTGCTGACGCCTGAGACCGAGACTAAAGCGCCCATCAACATGAACATGGGGATGACGCCAAAGGCGTAGTCGGTGACGGTGCGCATGCTGGTCTGGCCCACGAGCTTGAGCGCCGGGCCGGTGCCCGCGATGAGCGCGTAACCGCACACGCCCACCAGCCCCATGGCCATGCCCACGGGCACGCGCAAGAGCATCAGCGCAAAGAGGATGACGAAGCCAGCAAAGGCGATGAAATCGGGGCTCAGGTCCATCTCGGTCTTGTCTCGGCGCGATCTGCTGCCTCAGTTGCCTCAGCTGCCTTTAGCGGCGGCTTGGCTAATCTCTTGCGTTAATTTGTCTTGCGCCAAGTCGCGCCCATCGGCGTGTTCGTCGTGCAGCAGCTCGGGGTGGAAGACCAAACGCCAAGCGCGAATGGCGATGAGCACCACAGCGCAGGCGTCACCCGTCCAGGCAATGGCCGCCAGCGGCCAGGTGGGCAGGTTCAGGTCGTAGGTCAGCACGTTGTCGCGCCAAGTGGCTTGCACTTTGTCAAAGAGCATCACCGTTTGCACGATCACCACAAACAGCAGCACCAAGGTGGCGAAGACGTCGATGAAACGCTTCAAGCGTGGGCCTGCGGTGCTCCACAACAAATCGACCGTGATATGGCCTCCGCGGTAGCTGG
>JAYVRO010000015.1:0-2712 GCA_043776165.1 Rubrivivax sp.
TCGGGCACGGCGCGGGCCAAGGCGGCAAAGTCGGGCAGCTGATGGTGGTAGAGCCAGTTGTCGTAAGTAAAGCCGAGCTGGCCCAGCAGACCCAGGCCCTCGCGAAACGCTGGGTCTTGCATGAGGCCCTCAGGCGCTGGGCCGGGGATGCTCAGCGCCTCGGGATGGGGGTCGCGGGCAGCGGCGTGGCGAATACCGCGGAAAAGGCCCTGCGCCAAATCGACATGGGCGTCGAGCAAGGCGCGCAGTTGTGGCGCGGCCAAACGCAAGTCGGCGCGACCGACGAAACCGGCGATTTGTGCGCCTCCGCCGCCGTCAAGGCTGGCGCGGGCAATGCGGGCAACAAACTCGGTCTCGCCCAAGGGTTGCTCGTGCTCAGGCCCGCTGGTTCGGTAGCTGGCCCGGCACTCGATGAAGACGGTTTTTTGGATGTTGTGGCCACTGCCGGTGTCGGACCACAGGTCGGCCAGCAGGTAGCGCGAGCGCGGCCCCGAGGCCCGCCAAAGGTGGTGGTGCGGGTCGATGATGGGCCTGTCGGGGTCGATCGCTTCTTCGCGCACCTGGTTGAGCCAGACGGTGGTTCCTGCGGCGGGTGAATTCATTCAGGGCTCCTTTCAATCATGTTGGATGGAACGAATGTGGTTCGGCGTTCACTCGGGGGTTCATTCCCCCAGATGTGCATCGTCGGCCGACGCGTTCATGTCGGCCAGCATCAGCGGGCGTTCGCGCCAACCGGCCCAGCGGTAGTACACCAGCGCCATCAACGTGGCACAGCCAGCGCCAAAAGGGAAGCTCCACCAGATGGACGCATCGCCCAGCGCCGGGCGCAGCCAGACCGCAAACGGCACACGAAACACCCACATCGTGACGCCAAAAATCAGCATGGGTGCCAGCGTCGCGCCGTTGGCGCGCATCACGGCGAAAAGCCCTGAGCTGATCGACAGCGCAATCCATCCCCACAAGACAATGAAGTTGATGCGTCGGGCGGCTTCGAGCACCGGCCCGCCCTCTGGGATGACCAGCAACAGCGGCAGGTCGCCCAGGGCGTACATCAGCAGTGTGGCGGTGGTGGAAATGGCCAAGCTCAGCGCGCAGCCGCGCCAAGCGATGCGCTCGACCCGGTCCCAGCGCGCGGCGCCGATGTTCATCGCGGCCATGGCAGACATTGACGCTGCCAAGGCGTTGGACGGCATCTGCACATAGGTCCAGAGCTGGGCCGCGCCGCTGTAGGCGGCAGCCGTTGCCGCGCCGTAGCCGTTGACGAGGGTCAGCAGCACGAAGTAGGCGCCTTGTACGACGATGTTTTCGAGTGCCATCGGCACGCCGCGGCGCACCAGCACGGCCAGCAGCACCGGGTCGGGTCGCAGGTGCCGGATGTCGGGGCCGTGCAAGGCGATCGGCAGGCGCTTCCAATAGACAAACGCGACCAACGAGCCCAGCGCTACTGAGTTGGACAAGAGGGCAGCCAAGCCCAGGCCCGCGATGCCCAGGCGCGGCAAGCCGAACGAGCCGGTCAGCAGCAGTGGCGTCAAGAGCAGGTTCAGGCCAATCCAGATCAGGGTGAATTTGAATGGTGTCTGGGCGTCGCCCGAGCCGCGCATCACCATCATCATCACCACGTAGGTAAAGATGCTGGGCATCGACAAGCAAGTGAAACGCAGGTGAGTCACGGCGTAACCACGCGACTCTGCCGGCGTGCCGATCGCGTCAATGATGGTCGGTGACAGCACCCATCCTGCGCCTGCAACCAGCACCGAAAAGCCCATGACAAAGGCCAGCGCGGTGCCGACCACGCGTTTGACCGCCGCGTTGTCGCCAGCGCCCAGTGACTGGCCGATGGCCACGCCTGCGGCGGTGCCGATGCCCATGGCGGACCCCATCAACATGAACATGATGACGTTGGCGGTGGCCACGGCCGTCAGCGCGTTGGCTCCCAGCACATGGCTGACCCACACTGCGCCCCAGGTTCCCGTCAGGGCGTGCAGAAAATTGGTGGCCAGCAGGGGCAGCGCAAAGCGCGCCAAGGTGGGGGTGATGGCGCTGTCAACAAAGCGCTGAGCATGGCGCGACGGGTTCACGCGGTGAGGGCTCATTCGGGGATAACTTGATCATTTGGTCGTCGGATTCGGGATGCGATGCAAGGCGCAAAGCACAGCGATGCCCATCGGCATCGCGAGCATTTGCAACGCCGCAGCGCGCCCGCAGGCGGCAGGCCAAATGGGCAAGCTATTCCCGAGCGAGCCCTTAAAGCGATCATCGGCCTTTGAAGAGCGGTTCGCGCTTTTCAACAAAGGCTTTGCTGGCTTCGCGGTGGTCTTCGGTCAGACCCGTGTGGATGTGATGGGTGGCTTCCAAGTCCAGGCACTCGTCTACGCCGCCAACCAGGGCGCGGTTGAGGTTCTCCTTCATGTAGCGGTAGGCCACGGTCGGGCCTCTGGCCAAGCGCAGGGCGATTTCGCGGGTCCTGGCGGCCAAGTCTTCAGGCGCGCAAACCCAGTTGGTCAAGCCCAGACGCAGCGCTTCGTCAGCACTGACGCGGTCGGACAGAAAGTACATCTCGCGCGCTTTGGCCGAGCCCACGAGTTGGGTCAAGAAGTAGGTGCCGCCATAGTCGCCCGAGAAGCCGACTTTGGCAAAGGCCGTGGTCAGAATCGCGGTGCTGGCCATCAGGCGCAGGTCGCATGCCAGGGCCAAACCCAGGCCAGCGCCGGC
>JAYVRO010000016.1:0-2699 GCA_043776165.1 Rubrivivax sp.
GCGCCGCCCGGCGCAAAAGGCACGACGATCACGACCCGGTTGGTTTTGGGATAGACGCTGCTGGCGGTGGGCGTCTGCGCCAGCGCCCCGTTTGCGCCCAGCAGCAGGGCCATGGCGACAGCGCCCAGCCAGCCCGGCCAGCCTTGGCGAGCGCGGCGGCACAGTGCAGGGCCGAGTTCAGTTTTTGTCATATCGCGTCCTTGTTGGATGTCACTCAGCCTGGATGCCAGCGTCTTTAATGACTTTGCCCCACTTGCTGATCTCGGCGCGCTGAAATTCGGCAAAAGCCACAGGCGCGCGGGCGTCGGGCTCGACGCCCATCACTCGCAGTCGCTGATGAACCTCGGGCATGGCGACCACAACGGCGATCTCACGCGCCAGGCGCTCGACGATGGCTGCTGGAGTGCCCGCTGGCGCAAATACGCCCTGCCATGACTGCATCTCGAAGCCTGGCAAACCCAGCTCGGCCAGCGGCGCCACACCGGGCAGGCTGGCCAGCGGTTTTTTTGAAGTCACGCCCAGCGTCTTCACGCGCTGGCCGTCGATCATCGGGCGCGCAGCAGCCACGGTCTCGAAGACCATGTCGATCTGCCCACCAACGAGATCGACCATGGCTTGCGAGCCGCCCTTGTAGCTGATCTGGCGCATTTGCGTGCCTGAAATGGCCTGGAAGAGTTGGCCCGACAGGTGCTGAGACGTGCCCGCGCCTGCCGTGCCATAGGTGAGGCTGTCAGGCTTGGCCTTGAGCTCGTCAATGATCTGCTGCACCGAGTTAAAACGGCTGCCCTGCGCGACGACAAGCACGTTGCTGACCGTACCTATCAGGCTGACGGGGGCAAAGTCTTTGACCGGCTCGTAGCCCAGCGACTTTGAGAAGAACGGGTTGACGGCATGCGTTGTGATCGTGCCGCCCATCACGGTGTAGCCGTCGGGGTCGGCGCGTGCAACGGCACGTGTGCCAACAATGCCCGACACCCCCGGTTTGTTGTCGACGATCACGGTCTGATTCAATCGGTCCTTCAGGTGCTGCGCCAACAGCCGCGCGACGTTGTCTGACACGCCGCCAGGCGCAAAGGGCACGACCAACTTGATGGGCTTGCTTGGCCAGGACGACGCCGATTCTTGTGCTTGGGCTTGTGCGCAGATGGCCGTGCTCAGCAACGCGGCGGCAGTCAGGTTGGCGGCCAGGGTCTTGAAGTTCATTCGGCTTTCTCAATTCTGTGGGAGTGAAGTCTGCGGACCACAAGCTCAGGCTGGTACCGCTTGCCGGCCTGTGGACAGACCATCGCTCACCAGGGAAGGGCTACTTTTGGTTAGGCGGGGTGGCGGCGATGTGTGAGTTCAGTCGGGGTCAAAACCATTGGAGTGCGGCGCCGGTTGAGTACTTGAAGGTGCGGTCATTTCAGCCGGTTGGGTGGATGCAGGTAGCGCTCATCCGGGCCATCGCTTCAGGCTGGGGTCGACGACGTAGCGCAGGTCGTCCAACACATCCAGCCCGGCTTGCTGAAGGATGTGCAGCACATCGATCATGACCCAGTTGTCAATGATCTTGCCGTCGCGGTCGGTGCGGTACCAGTCGGCCACGCGCATCTCCACGCGCTTGCCCGAAGGCGCCATGCCCAGCCACTGCCCACCCAGGTGGGTGCCGTAGAGCGACGGCCAACCGGAGGTAACGGCGAAGTGGCCATCACCCAGGCGGATGTAATGGCCGGGCGCGTCCTCTGGGCCGGCGTGGTCGCGCACGATGCCTTCGCGGTCGGGGAAGGCCTGGATGAAGAGCGCGCCGTGGTATTCCAAAAAGCCGCGCTGCCCGCGGCTGCTGCCAATGCCAGCCGGGCCGTACCACATCATGTTGCGGTGCCAGTGCGGGCTGTGTTTGCTGCGTGTGGCGCCCAGGTTTTTCAGCTCCTCGCCCTTGGCCAGGCCGAGCTGCATTTCGCGCACCGCCGTCAACGTGGCGGCACCGAGTTCAGCGTCCACGCTGTCAGCCGTGGCGCCGCTGTCGCAGGGCGGGAAGGCCCAGGCCTCGGCCGAACCTGGCATACGGCGGAAGGGGTAGTGGCCGGCCTGGCGCATCAGGTCGACGACGTCGAGCAAGACGTAGACCTTGGCGATGCGCCCTTCCCGAAAGACGGCGTTGATGCCCAGTCGCAGAGCGCACAAGCCGTGCGTGGGCGGGATGCCCAGCCAGGGCTTGGCCAGGTTGCCCATGAGCACGCCCCAGGTGCTGACGCATTCCCGCCCCTCGTAAACGCCTGCCAACATGAAAGCCATGCGGGTTTCCCAGTCGGGGAAGGCCTCGCGCAGCGGCGCCCACAGTTGGGCCGCCGCTTCGGCGTTGCTTTGCAAGTCGTTGATGGGGTGGAAGACGCGCCAGACGGCGTCGGGGTGGCAGTGGGCGGCCAGCGTCTGCTCGATGGCCGCGCCGTCGGATTCAGACAGGCGCTTCAGCAGCTCCGCCAGGCTGCGCTTGTTGGCAGTGTGGTCGTGGATCAGTTCAGGCATGGGTTCAGACATAGCTTCAAAGCGCGACAGGTTTTGGTACGGGGGCGGCGTCACCGCCAGCTTGCAACTTGCGCGCGTCCAGGGCTGCGCGGGTGGCGTCGTGGGTGGCCTGGGTGACTCTCAACATGCCGTAGAAGATGCTGGCCACCAGCCCCGGCACGACAGACAGCACATAGGCCACGGCCAACCCCATC
>JAYVRO010000017.1:0-2698 GCA_043776165.1 Rubrivivax sp.
CGCACCAAGAACAACCCGGTGTTGATTGGCGAGCCTGGGGTGGGCAAAACCGCCATTGTTGAAGGTTTGGCGCAGCGCATCGTCAATGGTGAAGTGCCCGACACCTTGAAGGACAAGCGCGTGCTCTCGCTCGACATGGCGGGCCTCTTGGCGGGCGCCAAGTTTCGCGGTGAATTTGAAGAACGCCTCAAGGCCGTGCTCAAGGAAGTGGCCGCTGACGAAGGCCGCATCATCTTGTTCATCGACGAGTTGCACACCATGGTGGGCGCGGGCAAGGCTGAAGGTGCGATTGACGCGGGCAACATGCTCAAACCCGCCTTGGCGCGGGGCGAGTTGCACTGCATTGGCGCCACCACCTTGAACGAGTACCGCAAGTACGTTGAGAAAGACGCTGCGCTGGAGCGGCGCTTTCAAAAGGTCCTGGTCAACGAGCCCAGTGTCGAAGCCACGGTGGCCATCTTGCGCGGCTTGCAAGGCCACTACGAAGTGCACCACGGCGTGGAGATCACCGATCCGGCAATAGTGGCCGCTGCCGAGCTGAGCCACCGCTACATCACCGACCGTTTTTTGCCTGACAAGGCGATTGACTTGATCGACGAAGCCGCAGCCAAGATCAAGATCGAACTCGACTCCAAACCCGAGGTCATGGACAAACTCGACCGGCGTTTGATCCAGCTCAAGATTGAGCGCGAGGCGGTCAAAAAAGAGAAAGATGACGCCTCCATCAAGCGCCTGGGTTTGATCGAAGACGAGATAAAACGATTGGCACGCGAGCTGAGCGACCTGGAAGTGATCTGGAAGGCCGAAAAAGCCGCAGCGCAGGGCTCGGCGCTGATCAAGGAAGAGATCGAACGCACACGTGTGCGCATCGACGAGCTCACGCGCAAAGGCAGTTTTGACAAAGTCGCCGAGCTGCAACATGGCAGCTTGCCCATGCTGGAAAAAAAGCTGCACGACGCGCAAGCCAAAGAGCAGGGCAAGGCCCAAGGTTCGGGCAAGGGCCCGCAACTTTTGCGCACCATGGTGGGTGCTGAAGAGATCGCTGAAGTGGTGGCACGCGCCACGGGCATCCCTGTGGCCAAACTGATGCAAGGCGAGCGCGACAAGCTCTTGCAAATGGAGGCCAAGTTGCATGAACGGGTGGTGGGCCAGGACGAAGCCATCACTGCGGTGGCTGACGCCATTCGCCGCTCACGCGCGGGGCTGTCTGACCCCCATCGCCCGCTCGGCTCGTTCCTCTTCCTGGGCCCCACCGGCGTGGGCAAAACCGAGCTGTGCAAAGCACTGGCGGGCTTCTTGTTTGACAGCGAAGATCACATGATCCGCGTCGACATGAGCGAGTACATGGAGAAGCATTCCGTCAGCCGATTGATCGGCGCGCCGCCGGGCTACGTGGGCTACGACGAAGGGGGCGCTTTGACCGAAGCTGTGCGCCGCAAGCCCTACTGTGTGTTGTTGCTTGACGAAGTGGAGAAGGCGCACCCGGACGTGTTCAACGTGCTTTTGCAAGTGCTTGACGACGGGCGCTTGACGGACGGCCAAGGCCGCACGGTGGACTTCAAGAACACCGTCATCGTGATGACCAGCAACTTGGGCTCACAACTCATCATGCACATGGTGGGCAAGCCCAGCAGTGAGATCCACGACGCGGTGTGGGAAGAGGTGAAAGCGCATTTCCGCCCCGAGTTCTTGAACCGCATCGACGAGACCGTGGTTTTCCACGCGCTGGACCGCGAGAACATCGCCAACATCGCACGCATTCAACTGCGTCAGTTGGAGCGCCGTTTGGAAAAGATCGACATGAAACTGGTTGTGTCACCTGAAGCGTTAGCGCAACTCGCACTGGTGGGTTTCGACCCCGTGTTTGGCGCGCGCCCACTCAAGCGCGCCATTCAACAGCGCATTGAAAACCCCGTGAGCAAGCTCATCTTGCAAGGCCGATTTGGGCCCAAGGACGTGATCCCCGTGGGCTTGCACGACGGCGAGTTTGTGTTTGACCGCGTGGTGCATTGACGTGCTACGAGCTGAGCGGTTAAAGCGCAAGTCAGCTAAGGGGTAGCGCTGGGCCGAAACCGCTCTAGCTGAGCGCGCACCATGGCCGCGCTGGTGGTGCTGGTGTCCAACACGATGTGCAGCGTGGCCGGTGCGTGCCCTGTGATGGGGTGCAAGAGCAACTGGGTTTTGCCCAAGTTGATGAGCGTGTCTCGCACGGTGTTGGCCGGGCCCAGCGCTTGGCTGGTGGCTTGCACTGCGGCCATCATCTGCGCACCCTGGCTGGCCAGCAGATCGCCGCTGCTGTGCCGTCCCGCGTAGGCCAGCGCCTTGTGGGTTTGTTGATCAAAGACGCAGCAAGCCAACACGCCGCGGATGGCGGCACATTGCTGTGCATAGGGCGGCCAGGGACTCGCCTCCAGGATGGGAGTTGAGGCCGCGAATGGGACCACCGGGGTTGGGCGCGTGGGTACGAGCGTCGGTTTGGGCAGGGGTACAGAAACAGGGATAGTTACGGGTGCGAGCAAGGCTGGCTCCGCTGATGTTTCGCGCAGGCCCATAGGTTGCGTGCGCTCTTCCCAACTGGGCAGGCTGGGCACACCGGGCGCCATCGCAGCCGCAGGTGCGGACAAGAAGGCCTTGCTTCGGTGCCGTGTCTGTACACGGTTCCAGGCTTGCGCGACACGCAGGAAGGCTTCATCGGCTT
>JAYVRO010000018.1:0-2698 GCA_043776165.1 Rubrivivax sp.
TGCTGGCAAATTCACTGGCCGAATAAACCGACGCACCGGCTTCGCTGACCACTACTTTGTCCAGCTTGGCGTCAGGTGCGAGTTTGGCGACGCGCTTGATGAGTTCGGCCGCGAGTTGATCGGTTTCTCGGCTCGCCGTGCCATTGCCGATGGCAATCAGCGACACGCCGTGGGTGGCCACCAAGCGGCCCAACTGATGCAGGCTGCCTTCAATGTCCATCCGCGGTTCGTGGGGGTACACGGTGCCGGTTTCCAAGACCTTGCCGGTATCGCTCACAACGGCCACTTTCACGCCCGTGCGGATGCCAGGGTCCAAGCCCATGACCACGCGCTTGCCAGCGGGCGCGGCCAACAACAGGTCGCGCAAGTTGTCGGCAAAAACTTTGATGGCCACAGTTTCAGATGACTCACGAAGGCGGGCAAAGATGTCGCGTTCCAGACTCAGGCTGAGCTTGACCTTCCACGTCCAGGCAATTGTCTTGCGCAACAAATCGTCTGCTGCGCGTTGGCTGTGACTCCAGCGCAAGTGGCGTGCAATGCGCCCTTCGGCCAAGCCAAGTTGCCCGGACACGGCTTCTTCGTCTAACACCAAACGTGCATCCAACCATTCTTGCGTGCGGCCCCTGAACACCGCCAGCGCACGATGGGATGGCACCTTGTGCACGGGTTCGGCGTAGTCAAAATAATCGCGGAATTTGGCGGCTTCGGTCTGCGTGCCATCTTTGCCGTCGACGAGCTTACTTTGCAGCAAACCTTGGCCCCATAACCACTCGCGCAATTGGCCCACCAAAACGGCGTCTTCGGCCCAGCGCTCGGAGAGTAAATCGCGCACGCCCTCCAGCACAGCGGGCGCATCAGCAAAGCCCGCCTCGGCATTGATGCAGAGCGCTGCTTCTTGCTTAGGGTTCAGCTTCGGATCAGCGAACAAGCGGTCGGCCAATGGCTCCAAACCGGCCTCGCGCGCGATCAGCCCTTTGCTGCGACGCCTGGGCTTGAAGGGCAGGTAGATGTCTTCTAGTTCCTGCTTGGTGGGCGCCGCCTCGATGGCCACTTGCAGGGCCGGTGTCAGCTTGCCTTGTTCGGCAATGCTTTTGAGCACAGACAAGCGCCTGTCTCGCAGCTCGCGCAGGTAAACCAGGCGCGTTTCCAGCTCGCGCAGTTGGATGTCATCCAGGCCATCGGTGGCTTCCTTGCGATAGCGCGCTATGAAGGGAACCGTGGCACCTCCATCGAGCAAATCGACAGCGGTTTGAATCTGCGCCGGGTGGGCTTTGAGCTCGTTGGCAAGTAAAAAAATGATGGGGTCGGCGGGAGGATTCAAAGGAAACAAACGCGGGCCCCAACTCGCGCCAGGGCCTGCTCAAAAGTGGGGGCATAGCAGTGTGCCACGCGGTCACGGTGGTCGTCACAACGGCGACTCAGCGGCGGTCGATAAATGCGTGCGCGATGGTGCCCAGGTCAACAAATTCCAACTCGCTGCCTGCGGGCACCCCTCGCGCTAGCCGCGTGACACGAAGGCCAAGCGCGCGCAACGCTTGCGCCAACGCGTGCGCCGTGACTTCTCCTTCAGCAGTGAAGCCGGTGGCCAGGATGACTTCGCTCACTTCACCGTTGCCAGCGCGGGCCAACAACAGGTCGCTTCCGATGTCAGACAAGCCGACGCCATCGAGCGGGCTCATCCGCCCCATCAGCACAAAGTACAAGCCGCGGTAACTTCCGCTGCGTTCGAGTGCGGCTTGGTCTGCAGGCGTTTCGACAACGCAAAGCAAGGACGCGTCGCGACTTTCATCCGTACAGGTGCTGCACACCGTAGATTCGGTGAAGGTGTGGCAGCGTGTGCAGTGCTGCATGCGGTCGACAGCATGGACAAGTGCTTGCGACAAGCGCAGCGCCGCGTTGCGGTCATGTTGGAGCAAGTGAAATGCCATGCGCTGTGCCGACTTGACGCCCACGCCGGGCAAACGGCGCAGCGCGTCGATGAGGGCTTCAAGCGCGGGTTCGGCCAAGGACGGGGCGGCGGAAGTTCAGAATTTCAAGGCGGCTACAACGTGCCGAAGGTCAGAACGGCAACTTCATGCCGGGGGGCAAAGGCATGCCCGCAGTGAGCTTGCCCATCTTTTCGCTGCTCACTGCCTCAGCGCGACGCACGGCGTCGTTCATGGCCGCAGCCACCAGGTCTTCGAGCATGTCTTTGTCGTCGGCCAACAAGCTGGGGTCGATGGTCACGCGCTTGACGTCGTGTTTGCAGGTCATCACAACCTTGACCAAGCCGGCGCCAGATTGCCCCTCCACTTCCAGCAGTGCCAGCTCATCCTGTGCGCGCTTCATGTTGTCTTGCATGGCTTGCGCCTGCTTCATCAGACCAGCGAGTTGGTTCTTCATCATGGGGTGGTTCCTTCGGGATGTGAAAGGGGTTTGATCGAGCCGGGCACGATGCGCGCGCCAGTGAAGTGCGCCAGCAGTTCAACCACCACTTCGTCGTTGCGGATGGTGTCCTCGGCTTGGGCTTGCAGCGCCGCACGCACGCGTGCGTCGCGCAGCGCAGGCGTGTCGGCGGGGGCACCGCCCAAAAGTTCAATGTCTACCGTTGTTGACAATTCAAGTGACACAGCCGCGGCCAGTTTGTCGCGGTGAACGTCACTCTTGAGCGATTCACTCTCGACTTGCAGTTGCCAGACCTCACGACCGTCCTCTTGTG
>JAYVRO010000019.1:0-2696 GCA_043776165.1 Rubrivivax sp.
CTTTGTCAGGGTCCATCAGTTCGACGCGGCCTTCAAAGACAACCCCTGCCAAGTCCGTGACCCAGATGTTTTCGCGGCGGAAACCCAGCTTCATCAGCAAGCCCAAGCAGGCCAGCGCCGCAGCGCCAGCGCCCGAGGTCACAAGCTTGACTTGATCGACCGACTTGCCCACGACTTTCAGCGCATTCAATAGAGCCGCACCCACCACGATGGCTGTGCCGTGTTGGTCGTCGTGGAAGACGGGGATCTTCATGCGTTCGCGCAACTTGCGCTCAACGTAAAAACAATCCGGCGCCTTGATGTCTTCGAGGTTGATGCCGCCGAAGGTAGGCTCCAAGGCCGCAATCACGTCCACCAGCTTGTCAAGGTTCTTTTCGTTGATCTCCAGGTCAAAGACGTCAATGCCAGCGAACTTCTTGAAGAGAACGCCCTTGCCTTCCATCACCGGTTTGGCCGCCAGCGGGCCGATGTCGCCCAGGCCCAAAACGGCCGTGCCGTTGGTGACCACGGCCACCAGGTTGCCCTTGGCCGTGTAGCGGTACGCGTTGGCCGGGTCGGCCACGATCTCTTCGCAGGCCGCCGCCACGCCGGGCGAGTAGGCCAGCGCCAAGTCGTGCTGGTTGACCATTTGTTTGGTCGCGGCGATGGCGATCTTGCCTGGCGTCGGGAACTCGTGGTACTCCAGCGCCGCGCGCCTGAGTTCGGCGTTTTTGCTCTCGTCTTGGGCCATTCGGGCGCTCCTCGGTGTTTTTGTCGCGTCGCTTCGTTGCTGACACATTTCAAGCGCAGCAGGGGCAGAAATTGTAGGTGGCGCCCTGCTGGCGGTGGTCCGCTCCAGAACGTGCGCGAAACTGCGACGATGATTGCAAGCAAGCTGCGCTGAGACTTGCCCGAAAAGCGCTTCAATCGGCCCCAAGCAGACCTTCGTCCAGTACCTCAGCGCAGCTCCAAAACAACCATGCCGAGCGCCGTCAACCGCAGCCCCTTTTTTCTCCGAACACCACAAAAGCGGCGAACCCGGCGCGCCTTGTTGTGGAGCGTGTTGGTGTTGCTGCTGCTGGTGGCACAAAGCCTTCTGATGGCCTTGACCATCCACTTCGAAGCCAGCCGATTGCAAGATGAAGCCGACGCCACGGCCGTCGACGTGGCCACCGATGTGCGCCGCGAAATGATGCTCACCATGCAAGTGCTGCAAGGGCTGAACGTGCCCGATGGCGCGCCGCCGCCGCGTGCCATCTCGCCTCCCGTTGCCATCCCCGTGCCCCCGTCCGCGCCAGTACCAACCAGCACCGCCATCACTGCGCCATGGCGCGAGCGCGCTGACCAAGCGTTGCGCGCCCATCACACCTTGCTGCGCCTGGAGCTGCGAGACGACCGCCTGAAGCTGGCCGACGCAGCCAACACGCCCCGAGGCCCCGTCCCCTTTGCGAGCATGTCACGTGAAGAGTTGGGCGTCGGGCCCGAGCTGGTGTGCGCCATGGCCCGTCGCGCCAGTACGCCAAGTTTTTCGCGCAGCTACTTTGTGCCCGCAGCCAATGCCCAGGGGCTTGAAGTCGTGGACCTGTGCGTGCCCTTGCTGCAGACAGGCCGCAGCGCAGGTTTTGTCATTGGCACGTTGGCGTTGAACCGCTTGCTTGAGACGGTGCACACAGCGCGCCAGTTGCGCAAATACGAGTTGTCGTTTGTTGAAGGCGACGGCACGCGCCTGGCGCGCGCTGGCGTTGCTCGCGGCGCCGGGGTTTACCAAGCCGAGCGTGTGGTGGATCTCAACGGCACGGCGCTGCAAGTGCGCGTCAACAGCACAGAGCGCCGCCCCAGCCTGATCCCCAACATGGCCACGGCGTTGGTGATGGGCTTGTCTCTTGCACTCTTTGCTGTGGTTGTTTTGTTGGTGCGTGACGTGCGCCGACGCGGCCAGGCTGAAGCGGCTTTGGCACAGGCTTTGGCCTTTCGCAAGGCGATGGAGGATTCGCTCATCACCGGCCTGCGCGCGCGTGACTTGAGTGGCGCCATCACCTACGTCAACCCGGCCTTTTGTGCCATGGTGGGTTTTGAGATGCACGAGCTGCATGCGCCGGTGCCGCCCCATTTGCCTCACCATTGGCCTCCGTATTGGCCGCCCGAACACGCTGCCGAGTACATGCGGCGCCAAGCCCTGCGCCTGGACAACATTGGCACGCCCTTGCGCGATGGCGAACCGCGTGAGGGCTTTGAGTCCATCTTCATGCGCCGCAACGGCGAACGGTTCCCCGTCATGGTCTACGAAGCGCCCCTGGTGGACGGCCAAGGCGAGCAGGCAGGCTGGATGAGCGCGGTGGTGGATCTCAGCGCACAGCGCCGCATCGAAGACATTTCGCGCCAGCAGCAAGACCGCTTGCAAGCCACAGCGCGCCTGGCCACCGTCGGCGAAATGGCCTCGCTGCTGAGCCACGAGCTGAACCAGCCCCTGGCCGCCATTGCCAGCTATGCCTCGGGCTCGCTCAACTTGTTGCGCTCGGAGTTCGCGCACCCGACCGACAGCGCGTCAGCGAGGGCGGCATCGACATCACAGGCGCTGCCTGAATCAGCGGCTGACACGACCCAGGAGATGCTGCTGCACGCTTTGCAGCGCATAGAAGAACAGGCCGAGCGGGCCGGCCGCGTCATCAAGAGCGTGCACGACTTTGTGCGCCGACGCGAGCAGCACCGCGAGACCA
>JAYVRO010000020.1:0-8941 GCA_043776165.1 Rubrivivax sp.
CTATGCCACCGAAACCGATCTGAACGCTTTGCGCAGCGAGTACATCAACCGCGCCCGCGGGTTGCCAATCAGCGTGTTTTTCAACACCACCGTGCACGCCGCCAACTTCGACGACGTCCCCATGCTCGCCGCCTACTTCGTGGCGCAGGCTGATGTGGTGCGCTTCGCGTCGTTCCAACTTCAAGCCGAGACAGGCCGCGGCGTGCTCGGCGCTCGGATGGACGTGATCAGCAACCACAGCGTCACACAACAGTTGCAAGTCGGTGCCGGTGTGTCGCTGCAATTCAACGTGCTGGCGGCTGGTCATCACGACTGCAACCGCAGTGCCGTGCTGTTGGTGGCCAATGGCCATGCGCACGACGCTTTTGCCAGCGCGCCCTTCGTGCAGAGATTCATGCGCGAAACCGCGCACCTGCGCATCGATCGTGGTACCCCTTGGCGGGCAGGCAAGTCGCTGTTGGCGGCGGCCCTGGCGCGGCCCCTCCTCAGCGTGGCGGCGCTGCGCTGGGTCGTGGCCCTGGCTTGGCGCCTGCGCGCTGACTTGTTCGCCGCACGCGGCAGGGTGCGCAAACTCACCTTCTTCACTCACAACTTCATGGACGCCTGCCAGCTCGATGCCGACCGCGTCAATGCCTGTGTTTTCATGGCCATGACCCAGGACGGACCCTTGAGCATGTGTGCCTACAACGCGCAGCGCGACCATTTCCTACTGCGGCCACTGCAAACCAGCCAAGGTCAATGGCAGCCATTGCCTGAAGGCCACGCTGCCGTGCCGACGTTTCCGATCAAGTGGCTCAAGGGCCGGTCGCGGGCCACGGCGCTGCTTGAACGCCAGAAAGATCGACATACGCCCGACACCTTGAGCCGCTCGCCATGAACATGCTGAACGTCGCCATCCTGTTGCTGGCCGCCGCGTTGTCTGGCTGCTCGACGCTGGTGCCGGCGCCTACACGGCCATCGTCCGCACCCTCATCACCCAACGCCGCCGCGGCCGAGGCCGCTTGGACTCGCGTGCTGCAAGGTTTTGTGAACGAGCAAGGCGAAGTCGATTTCCCCGCACTGGCAGCCACGCCAGATGATCTGGAAACCTACGTGCGTCATGTCGCCGACACACCGCTGGAAGCCTTGCCCGACGGGCCCACCCGCCTGGCGCACATGATCAACGCGTACAACGCGCTGTCGATGTTCAACGTGCTGCGCAGTGGCATTCCAGCCACCCACGCCGGTTTCAACAAGGTGACGTTCTTCGCCTTTCGCAAGCTTGAGATCGGCGGGCAGCGCTTGTCATTGCGAAGTTTCGAGAACGACGTGATACGGCCCTATGCGCGCAACCGTGGCGACCCGCGCATTCACTTTGCCCTGAACTGCTCGGCGCTGTCGTGCCCGCTCTTGCCCCGCACACCGTTCACCGCGTTGGGGCTTGACGCAGAGCTCGAGCGCGAGACCCGGGCTTTCTTCTCGCGGCCCGAGAATTTTCGCGTCGACCTTGCATCGCGCACCTTGTGGCTGAGCGAGTTGCTGACCTTCTACCCCGAGGACTTCGTGCCCAGTGTCGCCCCCAGCTTGCAGGCCTACGCCAACCGCTACGCGCCTCAGGCCGCGCCCTTGGACTACGAGGTTCGCCTCACGCCGTACGACTGGACCATATCCAACAGCCAACGGCCGCGTTGAGCTGCTGGATCCGCGACACGCGGGAATTGGCAACAACCATCTCAAGATTCGTCTCAACACCAGGCCACGTCATGAAAACGATCCGTTCTTTGCTCGTCGTCGTTATGACTTTGTGGCTTGGTCTGGCCGCTGCAGCCGATGGTTTGGTGGCCGTCAAAAGCCCCCACAGCGCCAAGGACACGATGAACCGGCTCGAAGAGGCCGTCACAAAACGCGGCCTGATGTTGTTTGTCCGCATCGACCACGCAGCCGGTGCCGCCAAGATCGGCAAGACCCTGCGCCCGACAGAAGTGCTGGTATTTGGCAACCCTCAGGGCGGCACGCCTTTCCTGGAATGTGAGCAGACCGTGGGCATCGACCTGCCGCTCAAAGCCCTGGTGTGGGAAGACGCCGCAGCGCAAGTCTGGGTCGGCTACAACGACCCAGCGACCCTGGCGCAGCGGCATGGCGTGGCCTCGTGCCCGGTGGTGGAGAACCTGCGCAAGGCGCTCGGCGCGTTGGTCGAGGCAAGCGTCGCGCGTTGAGGTGAAGCTGAAGGCGACTGTTGGAGCTGCGTTTCGCACGCCATCTCGGTTCTGCGCTTACCTGCCCCCATGCACAGCGTAAGGCCAAATCTTCGGTGGATGCGGTTTCCGCCGCGCAGCATTTCCCAACGGTCGTGGTCACGGCCAACGCTGCGATCAGCCCGGAAACCGGTCACGCCAACTGGTCGGCAGCTCGCTGCGCTTGTGCCGAGCTTTTGCGCCAGATCATCGCCACTGGCGTGGGATCGAGGCTCACAGTCACTGGCAATATCGACGTGAGGTGACCGCTTTGCAACGCTGCGGCTTGGGCGCAGCAAGTGAGCATTTCGGAACGCGCTACCACCGACAGGCTGTAAAAGTAGGAAGGAGACTCGACTACCGGAAGCGGCGGCTGCAAACCGCGCCTGAGGAAAGCATCGTCCAGGGCCACCCGTGTGGTGGACTTCATGCCCGGCAATATCCACGACCACTTCAGCAACTCACTCATGGGCACGCTGCGTCGACCCGCCAAGGGGTGGTCGCGTGCAGCCACCACCGACAAGCTGCCTTCATACAACACACGCTGGACCAATCCGTCAATGAAGTGGGTCGCGTCGACTTGTCTCGGCAGCCGACCCAGCAACAGGTCGATTTCGCCGTCAAGAAGGAGTTGCAGCAGATGCTCTGCACTGCCTTCCACGATCTGCAAGTGCCAGGGCGAAGGCCCCGACACCAGTTTCGTGACAATGTCTGGCAACACCGTCGTGGTGGTGTGGGGGAAGGCACCGACGCGCAAGAAAGGGCGGCCGGTCCCTTGCATCGTCAAGCCCATGGCGCCGACTTCCCCCAACACCGTCTGGCAGCGCGGTAGCACCGCACGCCCCTTGTCGGTCAACGCCATCCCACGGCCCTGTCGGTGGAACAGTTTGGCCCCGAACAATCCCTCAATCTCCTTGAGCATCATGCTGGCAGCCGAAGGTGTCATCGACAGCTTCTCAGCCGTTGCAGCCAAAGAGCCGAGCGACGCCAAGTGGCCCAGGAATCGAAGTTGCCTGACACGCAATTGATCAAGGCGCGGTGGGGTCATTTGCGTACTCAAATGTTAAGCAAAAGCTGATGATAGGGTCGAAACAATTGACTCAAATTTGATGTTTGACTTCTACAGTCGCCCACTTCTGTACAGCAGGAAACCCAATGTCCTTACGGCGCGAACTATTTGCCCTACGCCTCTGGCCGCTAGCACTTGCATTGTTCGGACTGGGACTGACGACTGTTGCAGCGTTGGCGCAGGACTGGCCCAGCAAGGCAGTCACTTTGGTTGTGCCGTTTCCACCCGGCGGCTCTAACGACGTGGCCGCCCGCGTGGTGGCCGACAGCGTCAGAAAGCGCCTCGGCCAGACCGTTGTGGTCGACAACAAACCCGGCGCCAACGGTGCATTGGGTGTTGACGCCGTGCTGCGCGCGCCCAAGGATCACCACACCTTTCTCGTGGCCTCCGACTCGGTGTCCTTGTTGCCTTTGTTCAGGGCTTTGCCATGGGACTTGACCAAATCGTTTGTGCCCGTCGCGGTGTTGTCCTACCAACCCATCGTCGTGGTGACAGGCGCTACCTCGGGCCTGAAGACGATCAAGGATCTACAAGACCGGGCGCGCGGCAAGCCCGACCAAGTGCCTTATGCCAGTTCTGGGCAGGGTTCCATCCAGCATTTAGTGGGCGAACTTTTTGCGCAAAACCTTGGCGTCAACCTGCTGCACATTCCCTACAAAGGCGGCGGACAAGCCGTCACCGATGTGATCGCTGGGCAAGTCACCGTGGCGGTGCTGGGCGCTGCTGCAGTGTTGCCCCACATCAAGTCGGGCAAGCTGATTGCACTGGCCGTGAGCACACGCCATCGCTCACCCATGTTGCCCGGCGTTCCTACACTGGCTGAAAGTGGGGCTGGCGACATTGATGTGCCGCAATGGTCCGCCGTGTTTGCTGTGGAAGGCACCCCGGCTGCGGTGGTCGCGCAGTTTCGCCGCAGCGCCGAAGAAAGCCTTGCCGAACCGGGCGTGAAGCAACAGCTTCTGAACCTTGCGATGGAACATATCGCGACAACGCCAGAAACCTTTCAACGGCGCATGCTGCAAGACCGCGAACGATGGGCCAAGCTCGTCAAGGAACGCAGCATCTCGCTGGATTGAGCATGAAGGCGACAAGGCACCGCCCCAACATCGTTCTGGTTCTGGCCGACAACCTGGGCTGGGGCGAGCTGGGCTGCTATGGCGGGGGCGCGTTGCGTGGTGCACCCACTGCGCGCATCGACGCGTTGGCACAAGAGGGCCTCAAGTGCCTGAACTTCAACGTCGAGAGCGATTGCGTGCCCACCCGCTCAGCCTTGATGACGGGGCGGCACCCAATACGCACGGGTGCGCTGCAATCGGTACCGGCCGGGTTGCCGCAGGGCATACACCCGTGGGAAAAAACCTTGCCGCAGATCTTGAAGGCTGCTGGTTATGCCACGGGCATGTTCGGCAAGTGGCACCTGGGCGATCGCGACGGGCGCTACCCCCATCAGCGCGGGTTTGACGAGTGGTACGGCATACCGCGCACCAGCAACGAAACCATGTTCACGAGCTCGCCCGGGTTCGACCCTGCCGTGGTCGACGTGCCGCAGGTCATGCACGGTCTGGCGGGGCAACCGGCGCGCAACGTAGCAGAGTACGACCTGGCCAAGCGCAGGCTGATCGACAGCGAGTTGACCGAACGCGCAGTGCAGTTCATGCAACAACACGCGGCCAATGAGGCGCCTTTCTTTCTTTATGTGCCGCTCACGCACCTGCACTTCCCGACCTTGCCGCACCCTGATTTTTCTGGGCGCAGTGGTGTTGGTGACTTTGCCGATTCGATGATCGAGATGGATCACCGCGTCGGACAACTGCTGGACGCTGTCGACGATCTCGGCATTCGTGACGACACCGTTTTCATCTTCGCCAGCGACAACGGACCGGAGTTCCGCAGGCCCTGGCGTGGCACGGCCGGGCCGTGGACTGGCACCTACCACACCGCCATGGAAGGCGGCCTGCGGGTGCCCCTGATCGTGCGCTGGCCAGAGCGGGTGGCCAGCGCCCGGGTGAGTGACGACATCGTTCATGTCACAGATCTTTTTTCGACGCTGGTCGCCCTTGGCGGCGGCACCGTGCCTGACGACAGGCCCATCGACGGGCTCAACCAATTGTCTTGGTTGACGGGCGCCGCCGAGCATTCGGCACGCGAGGGCTTTCTCTTCTACATCAAGAGCGAACTGCGTGCCGCAAAGTGGCGCCATTGGAAACTGCACTTCGTGTTCGAGCGCGAGCCCAACGAGGGTGCGCGGCATCTCGAGACGCCTTGGCTGTTCAACATCAAACGCGATCCAAAAGAAGAGACCGACGCGGCCATGGACGACGGTTGGGTGCGTGGCCCCATGCGGCGCATGGTGATGGCTTTTGAGCAGTCGCTGCGCGAGCACCCACCCATCGCGCCCGGTGCTGGCGACCACATCGATCCCGCTGTCGCCATGAGTGGCGCCAAACGTACCTGAGCGTCCCCTTGCTCTCAACATTCCCCGACCTCATCCCAACAGCAAGCCATTCCAAAATCACCGCGGACCGAAAGGACATCACTATGAAACTCCACTCACCAATTGCATCGACCGTACTCGTAAGCTTGGCCATGGTCGGCGCAACCGGCACAGCACAAACGGTCAGCGTTTACGGTCGGCTCGCACTCACGGTCAACCAGGTTGAAACCGGCAGCACGACCAAAGTTCGCGAACTGCGTGACAACGCGTCGCGCTTGGGCTTTCGCGGCGTCGAGGACCTGGGCGGCGGCTTGCAAGCATCTTTCGGGCTGGAGATGGGGCTGAACGCCGACGCTGGCACAGTCACAGACCCCGCCTTTCGCAACAGCTACGTGGCCTTGCGCGGCGGCTGGGGCACGGTGGCCCTGGGGCGGCTGGACTCGGCCAACCCCACGGGCTCTCCGCTGTATTCGCAGATCATCGCGCTCACTCATTTCGCACCCAACGACGCGGGTGCCACGGCCACTAGCACGTCCATGCAGAACGCGCGCAACCGCACGTCCAACAGCATTGGCTACGCCAGTCCGGTGTGGTCGGGTTTTGATGTCCAGGCCCGCTATTACTTTCGGGGGGCTGGCACTGCAACCGAATTCGAAGACGCTGCTCGGTCGTTCGACCTGGGGCTGAACTACAAAACAGGCGACTTGAAGCTCGCGCTGGGCTACGCCACCGATAGCCGCCGTGGTGGCCTGGCGAGCAACGAATTTGATGACAAATGGCAAGCCGGCGTGAACTACCTGCTAGTGAACGGGCTGGAGGTCTACTTGTTGGGCGGCGTAGATCGCTACAAGAACACGGCGACGCGGCGGCGCGACGTGCAGTACACGATAGTGGGCGCAGCCTACAGCCAAGGTGCGCACAAGCTGGTGTTCAACCTGATGCAACGCGAGGTTCAGTCCTCGCTGACGGGTGACCGAAATCGCCAACAACTGAGCTACCAGTACTTTTTGTCCAAGCGCACCGATCTGCAAGCCTTCATTGACAACGACGGCATCGACTCTAGCAAGAGCAACGTGCGCGTGCGTGCCATCGGCATGGGTGTGCGGCACAACTTCTGAGTCAGCGTAGCGCACAACATGTTTGACAGCGAGGGCAGTCGCTCCGTGCCTCAGCAATGGCTGTGCAAAGGCATTGCTGCGGGCCTGGTTGTGATGTCCACTGTTGTCCACGCGCAGTTCGAACCGGCCAAGGCCGTGCTCGAACCCGAGGCCATCGCGCGCCAGTTCCCGGATCCCGTGGAGATCTTCACGTCGCCGGCATTTGCAACGGGACGTCAAGACTTCACAACCCACGCTGAGGCATTCGTCTTTCTAGATGCGCTGGCACGGCGCTCGAGCCACTTGACCATTGAAACCGTGGGCCGCTCGCAGCAAGGCCGTGCCATGGCGTTGGCCGTGCTGGTAGGGACACGCGGCTTCGACGCCAACTTGCCCACGGTGCTGCTGTTGGCGCAACAACATGGCAACGAACCGGCTGGCGGCGAAGCCGCGCTGGTGCTCGTGCAGCGCCTGGTCGCCGAGCGCAGCGCCCTGCTGAACCGCGTGAACGTGGTGGTCATGCCGCGCGCCAACCCCGATGCCGCAGAGCGGTTTGCGCGCGAGTCATCCAATGGTATTGACATCAACCGCGACCACCTGCTGCTGCGCACACCGGAAGCGCAGGCCATCACGGCCGCCGTGCAGCGGTACGCTCCTCAGGTGATGCTCGATCTGCACGAATTCACAGTGGCTGGGCGCTGGGTCAGCAAGTTCGGCGCTGTGATGCGCGCCGATGCCCTGCTTCAGGCCGCGACTGTGGGCAATCTGAGCCCCGATGTGCAGGCAGCACAAGGCCGCTATTTGGCTGCGGCGCGCAAATCGCTTGAGGCAGCCGGACACCGCGTCGACGATTACCACACCACGTCGGCAGACGCCAAGGACCTCACGGTTGCGATGGGCGGCGTGAACGCCGATACCGGGCGCAATGTGGGCGGCCTGCGCCAAGCCATCAGCTTGTTGCTGGAAACCCGAGGCGTGGGATTGGGCCGCGCGCACTACGCGCGACGTGTGCAGTCCCACGTGTTGGCCGCGCTGGCTGTGATCGAGGCCGCGGCACAGGATGGTGTGGCACTGATGCAGCTACAGCGCGACGCTGGAATGTCCACGGCCCGCTTGGCCTGCAATGGCAACGTCGCAGTGGCTGTGCGCCAGACGGAACAACGCCGCTCATTGAACTTTCTGGACGCCAAATCCGGCGAGCCACGGGACGTAGAGGTGCGCTGGCTCTCCTCACATCAGGTGGCTCTGGAGCGCGAGAGAACGCGGCCCTGTGGCTACTTGCTCGGCGCTGACCAGCTTGTGGTCGTGCAGCGATTGCGGGCGCTGGGCATCGAGGTAACCACACTCGGCCCTGCCGTTGGTGCTTCCGCTGGGGTCGCCCTGTCACCATTGCCGTGGGACGTCGAGGACTTTGTGCTCGAGGCCGATGCCACTGGTCAACGGCAGGACGCGCGCGGTGCCATCTCCGATAGCCAAGAGAGCATCCGCGTACTGCGTGTGCGAACGCGGGCAAGCCAGCTGTTTCCTGCAGCTGGAGGCCACTACGTGACGCTAAGCCAGCCACTGGCTGCCATGGTCAGCGCAGCGCTGGAGCCCGACTCGCAAAACAGCTTTGTCGCCAATCGGCTCCTGGGCATAGAAGCGGGCCAACTGCGCCGGGTGATGCGACAACCCGTGTTGCATCAACCCGTGGCGCCGCCAACAACCGACCGTGTCACTAAGTCAAGTTCTATCCAGTCAGAACGAACGGCGCCATGAAACAGCAAACCTTTTTGCCTCGTTGTTGGGCGCTGATGGCGGCCACTTTGCTGCTCTTGACCGCTTGCGCCAGCCCAACGACAACAAGTGTTGAAAGCCCTCCGGCGGCCCAAGCCTGCCCTGAGGGCGTACCCGATGGCGCGCGTTGCCTGCGCGGCCAGGATTCCGCCTCGGCGCACTACCTGATCGTCGTGCCCGCCCAATGGAGTGGCGTGCTCGTTGTGCACTCGCACGGCGGCCCCGCGCTGGGGCCCCCACAAGCCGCGCGTGCCGACGAAGACATCAAGCGGTGGGCGATCACTGTGCGCCTGGGTCATGCCTGGGCTGGCTCGGTGTTCCGCCAGGGCGGCTTTGGCGTCACGACCGCCGC
>JAYVRO010000021.1:0-8939 GCA_043776165.1 Rubrivivax sp.
AGGCACGCCTTCCAGGCACTTGCCGCTGGCGGCAACGAGAGCGTCAAACCGCAAGGTCTTGGCGTTGATGGGCAGGGCCGCAAAGCTGCTCATGGCGTCGACGATCAAGCCCTTGCTGTGGCGTTCACACACATCGGCCACACCGGCCAAAGGGTTCTCGACACCGGTGCCGGTTTCACAGTGGATGAGCACCACGTGGCTGATGCTGGGGTCTTGCCGCAGGTGCGAGTCCAAGGCTTGAGGTGACACGGCCTCGTCTTCAGCAAAAGCCAGCACCGTGGCGCGGCGCCCCATCATTTGCGTGAGTTTGGCCGCACGTTTGCAATAGGCCCCGTTGTCCAGCACCAGCACATGGCCCGTGCGCGGCACAAGGGTGGCCACTGCCGCTTCAACGCTGAAGGTGCCGCTGCCTTGCAAGGGCACCACCACGTGACTCTCAAAGCCGTCGATGATGCTGAGCAGGCGTTGGCGTACGCTGGCCGTGACAGCGATGAAGTCGGTGTCCCAGCTGCCCCAGTCTTTGAGCATGGCGAGCTTGGTGCGCAGTGTGGTGGTCAGCGGGCCGGGGGTGAGCAAGATGGGGTCGCGGTCCATGTCGTGTCTTTCAAGCAGGGGTTGCCAGGCTCGATTTTCCAGGCTAGCTTTTCCAAGCTTGCGTGCGTTTTTCGACAGCGCGCGCAAGCGCCCAAAAGAACAGGGTAGCCACGGTTGACGCGGTTGCAATCAACACGGCACAAGCCGCTGCGGCGCCCATTTCGCCCGCTTCATCGAGGTTCAGGATGGCGATCGACGCGACCTTGGTTTCTGGTGAATAGAGAAACACCACCGCTGAAATGGTCGTCATGGCGTTGACAAAAAAGTAGCGCGCAATGTCGATGAGCGCAGGCGTGCAAATGGGCAGTGTCACGCGCCAAAAAGTTTTGTAGAACGGCACTTTGAGCGACGCCGACACGGCTTCAAATTCAGCGTCCAGCGCTTTGAGCGCGGTCACGGCCGTGAGGTGCCCTGTGGTGTAGAAGTGAACGATGGTGCACAGCGTGATCAAGGCCATGGTGTGGTACAGGCCGTTCAGTGGGTTGCTGGGCTCGTTAAAAAAGAAGATGTAGCCCAAGCCGAGCACCAGCCCGGGCACGGCCATCGGCAACATGGCCAGCATGCGCACAACGGTGCGCAGGCCCGTTTGCAGACGACCACCGCCCTGCGTTTTTTCCAGCAAATAAGCACCCACAAAAACCACGGCCGTGCCCAACACGGCGGTACCGGCGGCCATCTTCAAGCTGTTGACAAAACCTTCGCCCACGTCGGCATCAAACAAGCCCATGGCGTAGTGGCGCAGGCTCGGGCTCAGGTTGTAGGGCCAGAAGCTGGCAAACGATGCAAACACCGCCATGCCGATCATGGCCAGCATGAGCAAGGCAATGAGCACGCAGTAAGCGGTCATCAGCGCGTCAAACACGGGTGCGGTTTTGGGCCGATAGGGCACGGCACGCGCGGTGAGCATGGCCGTGTGTTTGCGGCCTACAAAGTGGTCCACCACAAAGGTCAGCACGGCCGGCGCGAGCAGCAGCAGCGCCACCACGGCGCCGCGCTGAAAGTCTTGTTGGCCGATGACGAGTTTGAAGACATCAGTGGCCAACACATTGAAGTTGCCGCCAATCACCTTGGGGATGCCAAAGTCGGTGACGACCAAGGTGAACACCACCAAGCTGGCGCTGATGAGCCCGTATTTGGCACCGGGCAAAGTGATGGTGAAAAACTTGCGTCGTGCGCTGGTGCCCATGGCGTCGGCTGCTTCGTACAAGCGCGCGTCGGCGGCGGTCAGCGCCGTGACAAGAATCATGAGTGCGTGCGGGAACACGGCAAACACCTCGGCCAAGACGATGCCCGGTGCACCGTAAATCTGCTCAATGCCCAGCGCCGTGAGCAGGTTTTTGAGCACGCCCTGGTTGCCAAACCAGTAGATCAGCGAGATGGCCGACAAGAGCGACGGCGCCAGCAGCGGGATGAGCGTGATGCCGCGCAGCACCGTCTTGGCCCGCATGCGGCTGCGCGTGAGAGCGTAGGCAAAAGTGAAGGCCGCAGGCACGGCAATGACAGTGACCAGCACGGAGACCCACACGCTGTTCCACAACGACTGCAAGAGCGCTGGCGTTTGCGCGTAACTGACGAAGTTGGCCAACCCGACGAAGCCGCCTTTGGCGTCTTGCACGGCTTGCAGCAGCAGTGTGGAAAGGGGGGCCGCCAAGAAGGCCAGAAGGATCAGCGCAACGAGGGTGAGCGTGGCCGTGGCGATGTGTTCACCGGCGGTGGCTTTGAGGCGCAGCGGGTTGGCCATGGGCAGTGCGGCAACCATTGGCGTTGTCACGGCATTAAGCAAACAAGCGCATGCGTTCCGGCATCAGCCGCAGCGGTAAACGTCCACCCACTTCCAGGCGATGTTCGGCCAAAAAGTTGAGTGACAAATACACCGTCAAGCGGTGTTCACCCAAGGCCGCGCTGGTCACGCGTACCAGGCAGTAGGAGCCCAAAAACTCCACCTTCTCAATCAGCGCATCAAACACATTGTTGTCGCCCACGGTGATGGGCCGCGCCAACACGTCCTCTGGCCGCAGATAGATCTTGATGGCAGTGCCCGTGGCCAGCTCATGTGAGCAGTTGAACAGGGTAGGCCCCACACGTACTTGCCCGAGCTGATCTGCCAAGCCCGGCAGCACATTGATGCGCCCCACAAAGTCAGCCACAAAAGGCGTGGCGGGTTCACGGTAGATGGTGAGCGGCGTGCCGACTTGTTCAATCACGCCTTGATTCATGACCACGATGCGGTCGGCCACGGCCAGCGCTTCTTCTTGGTCGTGCGTGACCATGATGGTCGTCACACCCAGCTTGCGCTGCAGGCTTCGGATCTCTTGACGCAAGTGCACGCGCACGATGGCGTCCAGGGCCGAGAGTGGTTCGTCCAAAAGTAACAATCCAGGTGAGGTGGCCAGCGCGCGCGCTAAAGCGATGCGCTGCTGTTGACCGCCTGAAAGCTGCGCGGGGAACTTCGCCTCACTGCCGGGCAAGCCCACCAGGGCCACCAGTTCACGCACACGCGCTGCCACTTGGGCGCGCGGGGTTTTGCGGTTGACCAAACCGTAGGCCACGTTGTCGGCCACGTTCAGGTTGGGGAAGAGCGCGTAAGACTGGAACACGATGCCGTAATCACGCTGTGCAGGCGGCAGGCGGCTGATGTCGCGCCCGGCCTGGGTGATGCTGCCCGCGCTTTGGGTTTCAAGCCCGGCAATGATGCGCAGCAGGGTTGTTTTGCCGCAGCCCGAAGGGCCGAGAAAACAAACGAACTCGCCCTGCGTGACGGTGAGATCAATGTCCTTCAGCGCCGTGAAGGCGCCGAAGGATTTGCTGATGCCCGTGAGCGATAAAAAATCAGCCACGAAGGGGTTGGCAGGTCAGCGCTTCTCGCTCTTGGCGTTGTACCGTGTTGTCCACTCGGCCAGGATGCGCTCGCGGTTCTCGGCGGCCCAGGCAAAGTCCATCTTCACCAAACGGGCTTCATAGTCTTTTGGAACGTTGGCCAACGGCGCTGCAACGCCTGGCTGGGCTGTGATGGCGAAGTTCTTGCCGTACAGCAGCATGGCATCTTTGCTGCTGGCCCAGTCGGCCAATTTCTTGGCGGCTTCGAGCTTCTTGGTGCCCTTGTGGATGGCAAAGGCTTCGAGGTCCCAGCCCAGGCCTTCTTTAGGGAAGACAAGGTCAATTGGGGCGCCTTTGGCCTTGTTGGCGTTGGCGCGATATTCGAAAGAAATACCCACCACAAATTCTCCGGCTGCGGCCATGTTGCAAGGCTTGCTGCCCGAATGTGTGTACTGCGCAATGTTGTCGTGCAGCCCGTCCATGTATTTCCAACCGCCGCCTTTGCCTTTGTCGTCGCCAAAGAGTGCCAGCCACGCCGTCACGTCAAAAAATCCCGTGCCCGAAGACGCCGGGTTGGGCATGACGATCTGGCCCTTGTAAACGGGTTTGAGCAGGTCCTTCCAGGTCTCGGGCTTGGGGATGCCTTTCTTCTGCGCTTCAACAGTGTTGAAGCAAATCGTGGTGCCCCAGACGTCCATGCCAAACCAGGCGGGCACGGGTTTTTTATCGCGGTAAACGGACATGATGGCGTCGAGATTCAGCGGCGCGTAGGGCTCCAACATGCCGTTGCGGTCCAGCAGCGCCAGGCTGCTGGCGGCCACGCCCATCACCACATCCGCCTGCGGATTGGCCTTTTCAGCCAACAGCTTGGCCGTGATGACGCCGGTGCTGTCGCGCACCCACTTCAAGTCGATGTTGGGCTCGACCTTGTTGAAGCCTTCTTGGTAGGCCTTGAGCTGATCGGTCTCCAGCGCGGTGTAGACCAAGAGCTGGGTCTTCTGTGCCAGGGTCACACCGGCAAACAAAGCAAGGGAAGCCAAAGCGACGGACTTGGCAAGAAAGGCAAAGTGCATAGAGGACTCCTTGAGGGCGTAGGCGCGTTGAAAACGTGTGTGCAAGGCTAAGGCCGCAATGATGCACAGACAACCATGACAACCCCAAGACAAACCCGCGCCGAAAAGGTGTTGGCAGCCTTCCGAGTGAACGACGTCGTTTCGGCGTTCAGCTGCGCAGATGCCGATAGACCGTGGTGCGCGAGATGTCCAGATTGCGGGCGGTCTGGCTCACCGAACGGCCACTGCGTTCGAATTCCAGACGCACCAGTTCGGCCGCACTGCGTTGCAAGCCTGACCCCACAATTTTGGCTAGCGGCAGAACGGCCTGGACCTCGGCCGCAACGATGGTGTTGCCAGGTGCGTCAAGGTGGTTACGCAAGCCACGAGCCAGCACGATGCGCATGAGCACTGCGTGGAGCTCGCGGAAATTGCCTGGCCAACCGTGGCTGGCCAGTTGTTGAACGGCCAGATCATCGATCACCAAATCGGCATCGATTTGACGCAACATCCAGCGCACTGCGGCGGCCAGATCAGAGCGCTTGCGCAGCGGCGGCAGCGTGACCTGAACGATGTTGAGCCTGTAGAACAAATCAGCGCGGAAACTGCGAAGCCGAACCTCTTCTTCTAGATCGGCGTGGCTGGCGGCAAGCAATTGCACGTCAACCGTCACGCCCTTGCGAGAACCCACCGGACGCACCTGCTGATCGTCCAGGAAGCGCAGCAAGCTGGCCTGCATTGGCAGTGGCAGTTCACGAATCTCGTCAAGCAGCAAGGTGCCGCCGTCGGCCGAGCGGATCAGGCCCACGCTGCCCTCGCGGCGGGCGCCAGTGAACGCGCCGGGCTCATAGCCAAAGAGCTCGGCCTCGAAGAGTTCAGCAGGCAAAGTAGCGCAGTTGACAGCGACAAACTCGCCGCGACGTCCGCTGACTTTGTGCGCATGCCGGGCCAATAGCTCTTTGCCTGTTCCGGTTTCACCATGCAGCAAGATCGGCGCACGCATGCGCACGGCAGCCTGAACAAGACGACAGGCGTCCGACACTGCGGCGTCTTCGGCCAGAAAATCGTGTTCGGTTGTCGCCTGCACCAAAGTTGGCGCCACCGAGCGCAAAGGTGGCGAATTCGAGGTGTCTCGGCGCAGGGCAGAGGCGCTTGCCAGCAGCCTGGGCTGGCCCACCATTCGCGCGATCAACACGCTGCCCAAAGCGTCGCGCAACCGAACCTCCCTGCGTGCCTGAAGCCGAGACAACACAGGCTCCATAGGTTCATTGAAGAGCTCTTCAAAACGCGCGCCACGTTGTGCGTTGAGGCCGCTGAGCAGGGCGTGCGATGGGCCGTTCAGCGCTTCAAGTCGGCCCGATTCGTCGAATGCGAGCAGCCCCGCGCTCAGCGTCGACAGGTACTCAGCGCGCGGGTGCACCGCAATGACCAGCCGCCCCAGCATCTGGTGCGACAGCAGCCCGTTTTCGATGTGCGTCGCGGCCATTTGAACCAGCGCTTGGGTATGCCGTTGACGCGACTCATAGTACGACGATGCGTCAAGTGCCCCCACCACCTGGCCCCAAGCATCGTGCACAGGCGCTGCTGTGCATGAGATCTGGCCCAAATGCAAGAAGTAGTGCTCCAAGCCCGTGACTGCCACTGCCTGGCGCGTGGCCAGCGCCGTGCCCAGCCCATTGGTTCCCGCCACCGCCTCACTCCAACAGCTACCGGGCACGATGCCGGCATCGGAGCCGCTCATCTTGAAGCGGTTATCAGCGAACAGATCCAGGATCACGCCCTCGCTGTCGGCAAACGCGAGCAGGAAATTCGAGCCGGCGATTTGCCGCGACAGCGTCTCGAGCTGGGCCTGCGCCAGCCTGCGCACGAACTCCGACCGCTGGCGGCGGTGGGCCAAGTCAACAGCTTCCACGACGGGCACACCCACCGCTGCCCCCAAGTCCAAACCAAGATCCATGCAGCGTGCCCAGCTGTCCAGAATCAAACCCGAAGGCCAACCTTCGGGGGGCAAAGCAACGCCACGCGCGCGCACGGCACGCACGTGAGCCAAGCTGCGCAGGTCTGCGGGTTCTTGCATGTGTCTCCTCTTGCCAGTCAACGCTGGCTGCCCCTCCTGTGATCACGGGGCCACAGGGCGGGAAAGCGACGCTATCAGGGCCTGCTCACAGAATCAACTGCACAGTTAATGGACGTGTGGAGCAAAGTGCGTTTCGTTGCTGTACAGGCCATGGACGATGGCAGATGCAGTGCGCGCCTTTGACGGCTATCGCAAAACCTGGGGGGAACCCTATGCGGCACGTGAATTGCTTGCTGCGTCTTGCCTTGCCGTTCAGGCATCGCTCTATCGAACCATTCCAACAGGAGATCAGCCCATGTCCCTTTTCCGCCAGCCATTGGCGCCACTCGGAGCCGCCGCAGCCTTTGTTTGCGCCACGGCCATGCCAGCCAATGCGCAGAACATCGAGAAACTCAAACAGATGAAAGTGGCCACCACGGATCTCAACATCCCGGTCGTGCCACAAACGGGCAAGAACGCCGACGCCATCCGCGAAAACCTCAAACTCGTCAAGATGCCCCCTGGCTTCAAGATCGAGCTTTATGCCATCGTGCCTGACGCACGCCACATGGCCATCGCACCAAACACCAACATGTTGTTTGTCGGCACGCGCAAGACCACCGTCTGGGCCGTCACCAATCGCAACAGCGGCGACACCGCCACCGAGGTCAAGTCATTCGCACCGAGCTTGAAGTTCACCAACCCCAACGGCGTTTGCTGGACCAGGGATGGCTTCCTGATCGTGGCTGAACACAACCGCGTGCTGAACTTCCCCGCCGCTGAATTCTTCTATGAAGGCCCGGACGTTGCCGTGATTGAAGTTGTGCCACAAGGCCAATTGGTTCCACCCGAAGAAGAGTCCTACAACCACGGTGCGCGCACCTGTCGTGTCTCTGACGACGGCAAGCTGCACATCACGCTGGGCCAGCCCTACAACGTGCAACCTCGCGACAAGGTTGCTCTGTACGAGAAGCTGGGCATCGGTGGCATGATCCGCATGGACGCCTTCAGCGGCGCGGGGCGCGAGGTCATCGCCCGTGGCGTGCGCAATTCAGTTGGCATGGACATCAATCCCAAGGACAAAGTGGTTTGGTTCACCGACAACCAAACGGACGGCATGGGCGACGAGACACCCCCGGGGGAACTCAACCGCATCACCAAGGCCGGTGGTGAGCACTTCGGCTATCCGTTCATTCACGGCAACAATGTTCAGATTGCTGGAACGGCTGCTGCGCCCGACCTCAAGGACATGAGCCCACCCGCGAATTGGACCAAGCCGCAAATCGAGTTCCCGGCACACCAGGCGCAGTTGGGCATGACCTTCTACACAGGCAAGATGTTCCCCGCGAAGTACCGTGGTGGTGCCTTCGTCGCGTCGCACGGCTCCTGGAACCGCACCAAGCCCACGGGTGCCTTGATCAACTTTGTCTCGATGAAGGCGGATGGTTCGGCCGACAAGTCTGAAGTTTTCGCTGATGGCTTTATTGACGACAACGGCATCTATCGCGGTCGCCCCGTGGATGTGGCCGTGATGAAAGACGGCTCGATGCTGATCAGCGACGACTTCGCCGGTGCGCTTTATCGCGTGACCTACAGGGCGCCCTGATTGCACTTTCAACACAAGCCCACACGGTTTGGTTCGCCGAACTTTGCGAGTCTTGTATCACCACCTACCGCCCCGCCTGCATGCCGCAGTCGGGGCGGCGCCCTTGTGGCCTTACTCCTGACTCTTTTGCAAATGATCTCGAAAGTTTTGATTCCCCCAGCCATGGCGTTGCTGATCTGCGCCTCTTCCGCTGCAACAGCTGACGACGCTTTGGCAGGCCGCGCGAAAGCGCAAACCTGCGCCGTGTGCCACGGTGCGCTTGGCTTGTCTGTGACGCCTGATGCGCCCAATCTGGCTGGCCAGCCCGCCCTCTACGTTGCAGCGCAGTTGCGCGCTTACCGCAGCGGGGCGCGCAAACATGAGGTGATGGGTTTCATAGCGCAGCCGCTGGCTGATGCCGATATTTCGCTGCTCGCTGCCTGGTTTGCTTCGATCAAGGTCGAGGCGCAAGCGCCAACGCCCTGAAGGCGCTAGAACGGCTGAGCCGCATCGGGTCATCGCCGCTGATCGGCTCGCATCGGTTGGCTGACACCGCTGCACACTCGAGCGCAAAGCGCTGGCGGCATTGTGTATCCGCGTATTGCCTGCCGATCACCTGTTCAACAGCATCACCGACGACCTTTCGGCCTGTGCTGAACTTGCACGCCGGTCCGTCAGCATCAGGAGAAGAGATGAACTTGCATTGGGGTGTATTGGCCGTTTATGGCGCCTTGGTGATTTGGTTCGTGTTGCTCGTGTGGGGCTTGCGGCGGCGCACCTACACCTCGTTCTTGTGGTTTGGCATCGCGTTTTTGTTGGTGCTGAACATCCGCTA
>JAYVRO010000022.1:0-8926 GCA_043776165.1 Rubrivivax sp.
CGGGTGTTACAGCATCAGATGGGTACGGTGCTGTCATCGCTAAAACGCGCTGCCGATTCATCAAGTTGATGCCGCCCACCGTGGATGGCAGTTCGCTCAAAATTCGGCGCACTGCTGCGGCGGCGGGTTCCAGCAGCGCATCGTTCTTCAGACTAAACAGCACGACCTTGACGCACTCCGGTTGACGTGCCAGAACCAACGTCATTCGCGTCACCACGCCAACACAGGATTGCGCGAACAAGCCATTGAAGTGGGGCCCGATGCCCCAGCGCGATAATTTGGCCAAGGCGTTGCCAGCGACTTCGCTCATCGCACTGCGGTAGGCCGATCCGTCGGGCAGCACGGCACAGAGGTCAGTGATGGCGCTGGAATGGTCAGCAATTGGCGTCAAGCCAAACCCACGCTCCAACGCATTGCCCATCAGACTGCAATCGGGGCCAGCGCCCGTCGTTGGGACCATAAATCTAGGGCAACCAGCCCGGTATTTCTCCTCTAGAAACAGGTTCAGCTGTTCTTGTGTGACACCGGGCTCAACGGTCACCGTACCCAATTCGGGATCAAAGTCGACAATTTGATCGAGTCTGGATAGGTCGAGGATCGTCACTCCATCACAGGGCGCGAGCGCCGTGCCATAGCCCCAGTTCTTGCCCGTACTCAAGGGATGCAGCGCGGCATGATGTCGCGCCGCGATACGCATTACCTCTGGCAACTGACCAGCCGACGAAACAAGCACCGCACCTGCCATAGACCGAGTTGTACCGCTGCAATCGGCGCCATAGCGGCGTTGAGCCGCATCGGCGTCCAGCACGGCTTCGTATCCCATCAGCGCGCGCCACTCCGTCAGCACAGGTTCAAGTCTGATCATTTTCCGTCCAGTCACTGCTTTGAGTGAACTGTGGCACGCTCAACAGGCTCATCCGTACCAGCATGCAGTCTTGCCCCGAGGGTCATGTGAAGGATTGCCGGATGCCCCCTGTCGTCCCAGGTTCTGGCGAGCGGCACTGGAACGCGAGGAACTATGCTCCCGGTATGCCAACACGAAGCGCTACGAGTCATAGCCCACATCGCATACAAGTTCATGTCCGAGGATCGCGCGGCATTGCACTTGGATATCGCGCCTCAAACATGCACTGCCACACGAGCCACACTTCGTTTTCGCGTCGAGGGCGCTCCCTGTGAGCAGTGGCGCACCAAGCGGCACTAGGAGAGTGCACGCGCGCACGCCATTGCAGTCATTGATTCGTGCGGCGTTTGCGCTGACCTTGGCATTGCCAATAACCTATGCACTCGTCGGATGGTGGCCAGTTCATTCGATAAGTCAGAGCGTCGTGCAGTGGGCGGCCATGGGGGGAGTGGCCGCCTTCACCTTGCGCCGTGTCTATGTTGGACATTGGACAAGGGAACCCGGCGCCCGCCTGAGGGTCCTCATTTTCGGCTCCGGCGCCGCCGCTGCGGTAGTAGGTCGGACCCTGCAGGAGTCGGACCCCAACGTTCACATCGTTGGCTATGTTCCTGGCCCTAACGAAAAGGAGTCAGCGGTTCCACCCAACTATTTGCTGCACGGTGACTCGTTGACTGATGTTGCGCGAGCAAACGGTGTAGACGAGATTGTTGTCGCGCTCACTGAACGCCGATCCGGCAGCATGCCTCTTCGCCAACTCCTGGATTGCAAGCTTTTTGGCATCAAGGTATACGACATCAGCACACACTTTGAAAAGACACTGGGCCAGATCCGCATCGACTACTTGAACGCGGGATGGTTGATTTTCGGAGATGGATTCAACCAAGGGGTAGCACGCAGCGCGATCAAACGTATTTTCGATCTCGTCTGCACAACTGTCTTGCTTGTCTTCTCGGCGCCAGTGATGATCCTGACAGCGATTGCCATCAAACTCGACGGCCCCGGACCGATCCTGTACCAGCAAGAGCGCGTCGGTCTCAACGGCACGTCATTCAATGTGGCTAAGTTTCGAAGCATGCAAACCGACGCTGAGAAGGACGGGAAACCCCGATGGGCCACGACGAATGATGATCGTGTGACACGCGTTGGCAGAGTCATTCGTCGTCTGCGGATTGACGAATTGCCTCAGCTCTTCAATGTGCTTCTTGGCACCATGAGCTTGGTAGGGCCGCGCCCAGAGCGGCCCTATTTTGTTGAGCAATTGACCCAAGAGATCCCCTACTTCGCGGTTCGTCACAGCGTCAAACCAGGTGTCACGGGGTGGGCACAGGTGCGCTATCAATACGGCGCCACGATTGAAGACTCATTGGAAAAGCTCCAGTACGACTTGTACTATGTCAAGAACCATTCTCTCTTGCTGGATGCTGTCATTCTGCTCGAAACTGTCAGCGTCGTGTTGACTGGCAAGGGTGCCCGCTGAGCTCGTTGAACATGCCTACTTCTGGCCACGCGCTTGAATGTTCCGATGGCAAGCTTTATTAGCTCCGATTGGGCAAGCAAATGAACGCTGGACCGCTGAGTCTTTCTGCCTGTTCATTTGCTGTCGCGACACTTGCATACCTCAGTCTCGGCCTGTATCTGCTGCGAAGCAAGTCGCCAAGCCAAGGTGAACGAGCGGCATTCGTCGCCTCAGTTTTGGCGGCCTTTGCTAGTGCGATCTGGGCCGCAAGTTCGTTGGCAGACGAATATGCTTCCACCGTTGCACCCGCGTTCCTGGCCGCAGTATTCGACTTGCTGCGGTACACCTCTTGGCTGATCTTCTTGCTGATCCCCTTGCGTCCCCAGTGGCGACTTGGCAGGGGAGTTGGCGTGGGCGGGCTGCCAGCCACGGTAGGCGCCGCCATCGCATTCAGCACAGTTGCCCTATGTTGGCATGTGCTCTGGGGACAAAACGAAGCTGACCCATCGGCGCTCGGCCGCACCAGTTCTTTGGTTTTGGCCATCGTTGGCGTACTGCTAACGGAACAACTGTTTCGAAATATCGGCGACGACTCGCGCTGGAGTGCAAAGCCGGTTTGCCTCGCATTGGCCTTTATTTTTGCCTTTGACATCTATCTCTATTCCGAAGCACTGTTGTTTGGTCAGTTCGACAGCGATGCTCTGAGCATTCGAGGGTTGGTGCACTCGTTGTCAGTGCCCCTACTCTGGCTTGCTGCGCGACGTCGCGGCAACTCGCTGGGTGGGCTGCAGGTGTCGCGTAGCGTCGCTTTTTTCTCGAGCACATTGGTTTTAGCCGGCGTTTACATGCTGTTCATGGCGGCTCTGGGCTACTACGTCCGCTATTTCGGCGGCACCTGGGGGCGTGCGCTTCAGATGGGCTTAGCCTTTGCTGGCGCTTTGTTTCTCTTGGTGATGGCGTTTTCTGGCGCTATGCGTTCTCACCTGCGCGTTTTCATCGGCAAGAATTTCTTCAGCTACCGATACGACTACCGGCAAGAGTGGCTACGTTTCACGTCGACTTTGTCAACGCGCTCGGGCCACAGCGACGTCGGCGGCATGGTCGTCCATGGCCTGGCAGACATGGTCGAGTCCCCAGGAGGTGACCTCTGGACAAGAGACAGTGAGGAGTTTGACTTTCATCAGACAGCGCGTTGGAACGTACCGCAAATCGCAGCCGTGGAGTCAGCAGCCTCTTCGCTTGTCGGATTCCTGCGTGAGAAGTCCTGGGTCATTGATCTTGATGAATTTCATTCGGCGCCGCGTAGATATGGTGCCTTAGTTTTGCCTACATGGTTAACCGCTCAAACCAACATTGCACTCGTCGTTCCACTGCTGGTTGGCGACGAACTGCTGGGTTTTGCGACTCTGGTGCGGCCGCGAGCGGCCATGGAACTGAATTGGGAAGTGCGCGATCTACTCAAGACTGCGTCTCGCCAAGCTGCGGTCTTCATGGCGCAGATGCAGGCCACCGAAGCCCTGTTGGAATCCCGGAAATTTGACGCCTTCAACAAGATGTCAGCGTTTGTCGTGCATGACCTGAAAAACATCGTGACGCAGCTCTCCCTGATGTTGCGCAATGCCGAGCGGCTGCAAAACAACGCGGAGTTTCAACAAGACATGCTGTCGACTGTGCAAAGTTCATTGGAAAAGATGAAACGACTGATGTTGCAGCTACGGGAGGGTTCTCCGCAGGCAAGTGGCGCACATGGTGTCGAGCTGGCGCCCATCATCAAACGCTTAGGTGCTTCTGCGGCCGAAAGCGGCCGACACATTGAAATTTCGTCTCCCGATCGGTTGGCAACGCGAGGGCACAGCGACCGCATTGAGCGCGTGTTCGGTCACCTTGTGCACAACGCCCTGGACGCCACTCCTGTTGATGGTCGGGTATGGATACGCCTGTTACGCGTTAGCGGCCAAGTGGTTGTCGAAGTCGGCGACACCGGAGTCGGCATGACCGAAGACTTCGTCAACAAGCAACTGTTTCGACCATTCAACTCCACCAAGCCTCATGGTATGGGCATTGGTGCTTACGAGAGTGCGCAATACGTCCGAGAGCTAGGCGGCAGTATCGAAGTTGCCAGCCGCCTTGGTCAGGGGACTTTGGTGCGTGTGATGTTGCCGGCATTCGAGACATTTCAAGGTTCAGATTTGCGACCATCCGTCACTCCTTGAATTCGCAGCTAACGCCATCATGAGCCAACCGAACAACCCGCCCTTGCTCATCGTCGAAGACGACCTCGCCCTGCAAAAGCAAATCAAGTGGTCGCTCGATCGTTTTGAATCCGTGACTGCCAGTGACCGCGAAAGCGCGATGCTCCAAGCGCGTCGACACCACCCTGCTGTGGTCACGATGGATCTTGGGCTGCCGCCCGACCCAGACGCTGTGTCGGAAGGGTTCAAGCTACTTGAGCAGTTGCTTGATTTCGACCCCTTGGTCAAGGTGATTGTGCTCACGGGGCAAAACGATCAAACCCATGCGCTGCGGGCCGTTGCGATGGGGGCATACGACTTTCTGGCCAAACCCTTCGACCCCGATGTGCTTGGCCTGACCATCGATCGCGCTGTGCGATTGGCAGAACTCCAAGCGGAAAACCGCCGACTGATGAGTTTGAAGCAGCCCGACGCGCTGGAAGGGCTGATGACCCGAGACCCTGAAATGTTGCGCGTTGCCCGCATGGTTGAACGCATCGCTGCCAGTGACGCCACCGTGTTGTTGCTGGGCGAGAGCGGAACAGGCAAAGAAGTACTCGCCCAGGGCTTGCACCAGGCCTCCAAACGGACGGGCCGTTTTGTTGCCATCAACTGCGCCGCGATTCCAGAAAATCTCTTGGAGAGCGAACTATTTGGCTACGAAAAAGGCGCGTTCACTGGCGCTACCAAAACCACCATTGGCAAAATCGAAACCGCCAACGGTGGCACGCTCATGCTGGACGAAATTGGTGACCTGCCGCACACCTTGCAGGCCAAACTGCTGCGGTTTTTGCAGGAACGCAAAGTCGAGCGCATTGGCGGCCGCCAGGAGATACCAGTTGACGTTCGTGTCGTCTGCGCCACGCACCAAGACCTCAAACAGTTCATCACGGAAAACCGCTTCCGGGAGGACCTGTATTACCGGCTGGCCGAGATCGTTGTCAACATTCCTGCACTTCGGGAGCGCCAGGGCGACGCCGTGCTCTTGGCGCATGCGTTCTTGCGACGTTTTGCCAGTGAGCAAAGGCGCGGCGCGATGTCCTTCACCAGCGATGCAGTGCTCGCCATTGAAGCCCACCCTTGGCCTGGCAATGTGCGCGAGTTGCTTAACGCCGTGAAACGGGCGAGCATCATGGCCGACGGGCAGCGTGTGAGCAGTGAAGACATTGGCCTGAAAAGCGCGTCCGATGAGAACGCCGATCATGGCTCCAAAGATTTGAACCTGCGCGCTTTGCGCGAGCAGGCCGAACGGCAAGCCATCATTGCCGCACTCGCTCGTGCCAATGGCAATATTGTCAAAGCCTCGGAAATGCTGGGTGTCAGTCGGCCGACTTTGTACGATCTCATGAATCGTTTGTCGATCAATCAATCTGTCAGTTCGTCTTGAGGAAAGTCCCATGAGTCGCTTGCGTTTTGATGCTTTGGCAGTTGTCGCCGCCACAGTGATGTTGGTAGCTTGCGGCGGCAAGAGCGATTCCGACCTCATCAAGTCGGCGAAAGCAAACATGGCGACCAAGCAGCTCAAAGCTGCGTCCATCGATCTGAAGAGTGCGCTGCAAAAGAACCCGAAGTCCGGCGAGGCCAGGTTTCTCTTGGGCAAGGTACTGCTCGACAGCGGCGATGCCGTTGCCGCCGTCGTCGAACTGGAGAAGGCGGTCGATCTCAAGTACCAGGTTTCCGCTGTCGTCCCCCTGCTTGCGCGCGCCATGCTCGAAAAAGGCGAAAGTAAGAGGGTTGTCGAAAGCTATGACAAATTTGACTTGCCCGACGTGACCGCACAGGCGGAACTGAAGACCACGGTGGCCTCTGCACATGCGCGCCTGGGCGCACGAGAGGCAGCCAACGCATCACTGAATGAGGCGTTGGCGACTTCACCCAAGCTGACGCCTGCCTTGTTGCTGAAGGCCCGCCTCACCGCCGACCAGAAAGACTTGCCCGGCGCTTTGGCCATCCTGGACGACTTGCTCGCTCGTGAGCCCGCGAACGCCGACGCGCAGTTGCTCAAAGGCGACCTCCACCTGTACGGCACGAAGGACCGCGCTGCCGCCTTGATCGCTTATCGCAAGGCCGTAGAAATCAAGCCCAGCCTGGTTTTGGCACACACCAACATCATTGAAATCTTGCTCGGCGAACGCGACACCGCAGGTGCTGCAGCGCAGGTTGCGGCGATGAAAAAGATCCAGCCCAATCATCCGCAGACACTTTATTTCGAAGGCGTGATGGCCTACTTGGCGAAGGACTACAAAGCCGCCCGCCCCTTGGCTGCGCGCGTCGTCCAACTGGCACCCACAAACGCATTGGGCTTGCAATTGGCGGGCTCTATCGAATTCCAAATGCGCGCTTACCAACAGGCCGAGACCTACTTGATTGCTGCGCTTCAACAGGCCCCTGGGTTGCCTCTGGCGCGGCTGCTTTTGGCGCAATCTCAACTGCGCTCTGGTCAACCGACCAAGGCCTTGTCAACGTTGGCACCGGCCTTGGATCAAGCCAACCCCAGTGGCGAGATGTTGGCCGTGGCCGCCGAAGCGCATCTACAAAACGGTGACCCAAAAAAGTCAGAGGCCTTTTATGCCCGGGCCATGAAGACCAAACCAGAGGACAACAAGATCCGCGCCGCACACGCCATGGGCCAGGTGCGACGCGGTGAGGCCGTGCCCGCTGCGATGGGCGAGCTGGAGTCCATCGCAGCGGCTGACACCAGCACCATGGCGAACATGGCGCTCATCAGTGCTCACCTGCGCCGCAATGAACTTGACCAAGCGCTCAAAGCCATCGACGCGCTTGAAAAGAAGCAGCCTGACAAGCCAGTGGCAACCAACTTGCGGGGCCGTGTGCAAGTGCTGCGCAAGGACAACGCGGCTGCGCGCATCAGTTTCGAAAAATCTCTCGCGATCGACCCGGGCTACTTCCCAGCGCTGTCTAGTTTGGCGGCACTCGACCTGGTTGAGAAAAAGCCCGAGGCTGCGCGCGCCCGTTTTGAGGCATTTGTCAAGAACGACCCTAAACACGTGAACGCGCTGCTGGGGTTGGCCAGCGTCATGCAGCGCACCTCAGCCACCAAAGATCAGGTGCTCGCGGTTTACACGCGGGCTGTCAAGGCCGACCCGGCGCAGCCCACTTCACGGCTCAGACTGGCGGAATTTTTGCTGAGCTACAAGGATTACAAAGCCGCTTTGGCTGCGCTGCAAGAAGGCTTGGCTGCTGCTCCCAACAATGCCGAGTTGCTGCAGGCCTTGGGCTCGGTGCACGCCGCCAGCGGTGACTATCAGCAGGCCGTCACGGCTTTGAACAAGGTCGTGACTCAGCGGCCAGAGTCGCCCACGGCGTGGATCGCTTTGGGCGATTCCTACAGCCTGAAAAAGACCTTCGACGAGGCCATCAAGAGTTATCGCAAAGCCCTGGATCTGCGTGCCGATGCGCTGCCAGCCCAGCGTGGCTTGTTGGCCATTGCCGTGGCTCAAAACCGCTTTTCTGAGGCGCTGGACATCGCCCGCGCGGTGCAGAAACAACGCCCTGCCGAGGGCGTCGGGCAGATGTTGGAAGGTGACATCGAAGTCGGTCGCAAGGCTTGGGATGCGGCGGCCACCGCCTACCGCGCCAGTCTGCAAAAGTCGCCCAGCACCGAGGTCGCCATCCGATTGCACAAAGTACTCTACAGCGCGGGCAAAAACACCGAGGCAGAGCGCTTTGGCGCCACCTGGGAGAAGGACCATGCCAAGGATGCGGCCTTCTTGTTCCACCTGGGGGACGTGGCACTGTTCGAGCGCAAACTGCCCCAAGCTGAGACGCGCTACCGTGCTGTGCTGGCGGTGCAACCGCAAAACGCCTTGGCCCTGAACAATGTTGCTTGGCTGATGGTTCAGCAAGGCAAACCCGGCGGTGCCGCGCTGGCCCAACAAGCCACCGAACTGCTGCCCAACCAGCCAGCGCTGCTTGACACGTGGGCCATCGCTTTGGCGACCGAGAAAAAGTATCCGCAAGCACTGGAAGCCATCAAGCGTGCCCAGGCACTGTCGTCCAAGGACAACTCGCTGCGCCTGACCTTGGCGCGCATATTGATCGAATCTGGGGACATGTCCGGTGCCAAAACAGAGTTGCAGTTTCTCGACAAACTGGGCACGGGTTTCGCCGATCACGAAAAAGTGAAAGCCATGCTCAAGACCGTGAACTCTTGATGGCCAGGCCGCGTCGCGCGTGAGCGCGCGGCGAGCGCAAGCTCAAGAGATGCGCTTGCCTGTCGACAACATGCCATGGGGCTTTGACAACGCAATGTGTTGCGCGTCAAGCCCTGCGTTGTCAACGTGAGCCCCTCTTGATGAATCGCACTCCACACGC